>DASYZN010000026.1:0-3921 GCA_035946105.1 Thermoplasmata archaeon
CCTCGAGGAGCGGATGCGCCAGGGGGCGCTCCCGAAGGTCCCCGTCTACCTGGACGGGATGATCTTCGAGGCGACGGCGATCCACACGGCCTATCCCGAGTTCCTCAACAGCCAGCTGAGGACGCAGATCTTCCAGCAGGGGGACAACCCGTTCCTCTCCGACGTCTTCCATCGGGTCGACTCCTCCCAGATGCGCTACGGCATCCTCGACTCGAAGGACCCGTGCATCATCCTCGCCACCTCGGGGATGATGAGCGGGGGACCCGTGATGGAGTACTTCCGCGCCTGGGCGCCCGAGGAGAAGAACGGGATCCTGTTCGTCGGCTACCAGGCCGAGGGAACGTTCGGCCGGCGCCTCCAGCGGGGGATGAGCGAGGCGAGCTTCCTCGACAACGGCCGCTCGGGGAACGTGCCGATCCGCCTCGAGATCGCGACGATCGAGGGCTTCTCCGGCCACTCGGACCGGGTCCAGCTGATGAACTTCGTCGCGAGCCTCGACCCGAGGCCCCGCCAGATCCTCCTCAACCACGGGGAGGAATCGAAGTCGATCGACCTCGCCACGGGGATCCACAAGCGGTTCAACCTCGAGTCGAGGGTCCCGTTCAACCTCGAAGCGGTCCGGATGCTCTAGGTCGGAGACACTCCCTCTCAGGCCGCGGGACGGACCTGAGCGGCCCCCGGCCGACGACGGAACGCGCGCTGGACGGTACGATTTATAGGCCGTCCCGGCTGGTCTCGACGGTATCGCCTAGGAGTCCCTCGCTCGATGTCCACCCCGAACCGGCGCGTGCTCGTCCTCGGCCTGGACGGGGCAACGTTCGACCTCCTCGACCCCTGGATGGCCGCGGGAGAGCTTCCGTATCTCAAGGGCCTGCAGGCCCGGGGGCTGAGGGCCCCGTTGCGCTCGGTCTACCCGCCGAAGACGATCCCGGCGTGGTACTCCTTCGCCACCGGTCAGGACCCCGGGGCGCTCGGCATCTTCGGCTTCACGGAGCCCGACGGCGGACCCGGGAAGTCGCGGATCGTCCAGACGTTCCGTCCCGCCGAGGCCGTCTGGGACCATCTCTCGAGACGCGGGGTCACCGTGGGGGTCCTCAACTTCCCGGTCCGATCGGCCTACCCGATCAACGGCTTCGTCGTCCCCGGCATGCTCACCGAGAACGCCCCGACCTTTCCCGATGGGCTGAGGGAGTCCCTCGAGCGGGAGAGCGGGCACCCGTACCTCCATGAACTGCCCGCCTACCGGGACGCCGAGCGGGCCGCCTGGATGGATCATGCCACTCGCGTGGTCGAGCAGTACGGCCGGTGGGCCGAGATCCTGATCGACCGCTACCGACCCGGCTTCCTGTTCGCGCTCTTCCGGGAGACGGATCGGGTCCAGCACCAGCATTGGGCCGAGCTCGTCCGTCCCCTCGATGAGGTCGGCGAGGACCTGAAGCACTTCTTCAGGACGGTCGATCGGACGTGCGCCCAGGTGGAGCAGGCGTTCCGAAGGGTCGGCGGCCTGAGCACCACCCTCGTCATCAGCGACCACGGGCACGGGGCCGCCCGGTCGGACTTCTTCACGAACCGCTGGCTCGCGGAGGAGGGCTACCTCGTCCTGAAGCGCGCCCGGCTCGGCTGGCGGCGGCGAACCGTCTCCCGCCTATTGCTCGGGGCCCAGAGGTTCGGCTGGACGCGCCGTCTGGTCGGGTTCGCCGCGGACCGCCTGCGCGGCGGCGCCCGACGGGAGTGGATGGGGCGGGCCCTCACGGGCGAGGGAAGCTTCGAATCGATGGCCGCGAACATCGACTGGGCGAAGACGGTCGCCTTCTCCTACCCGGTGCCGGAGGGGATCTACCTGAACCGCTACAACGCCGATCTGAGCGCCGAGCGCAAGATCCAGCTCGTCGGGGAGATCCGCCGCAAGCTCGAATCGTACGCGAAGGCGAAGATCGAGGTCTTCGATCCGACGACGCTCTACCAGGGTCGCAACCTCGCCCAGGCGCCCGCCCTCCTCCTCCGGATCGACGGAATGGAGACCGAATCGCGCATGGACTTCAGCTACCCCGAGCCGATGCTGCGGCACCGGCCGGACTTCTTCTACGGGTCGGGGGTCCACCGGATGGACGGGATCCTGATCGCGGAGGGCGACGGCATCTCGGGGGGCCGACGCACCGAGCCCTACTCCCTACTCGATGTCGCCCCCACGGTCCTCGAGGCGATGGGCTGCCCGATCCCCTCGGCGATGGCCGGCCGGTCGTTCGCGAGCGCCTTCGCCTCCCCGAACACCTGAGCCGACCGGGCGCCCCGCCCCCGAACCGATTAGTAATGGCCCCCCTAGAGGGAGCCTGTGGTGGGGTGGCGGGTCGAGTTCCTGGCGACCGCCGCCCCGGATTCGACCTCGGGGCTGAGCCGGGGGGTCTGGGCCCTCTCGGCGGCCCTCGTCGAGCGGGGCCACGCGGTCCGGGTCCTCTTCCCCTCCGAGGACCTCGCACCGATCCCACCGTTCCGCGGGGTCGTCGGCGTCCCCGTCCCCTCGGCGATCACCAGCCGCAGGCCGTTCGCCCGGGACATCACGATCGGGCGGAACGCCTCCGACCTCCTCGATCCGCAGGCCGACGTGGTCATCGGCAACGACGAGAAGGCGGGGGCCCTATGGTGGAGGACCCGGCCCGGGGGGCGACCGGTCTTCGGCATGATGCTGCACGATGTGAGCCTGCACACCTTCGATACCCTGCGTCCCCTCGAACCCGACCGGGGGATGCGCCAGAAGGTCGGCAACTGGATCGACCGACGGACCCTGAAGCGCCTCGAGGGGACCGCCCTCGGCAAGGCCCGGCTCATCGTCGTGGCGACCGACCTGAACCGCCAGCTCCTGGAGCGCTACTACCGGGTGCGCGATGCCCGGGTGCGCACCATTCCGCACGGGGTCGCGGACCCGGTGGACGTCGGGAGCCGGTCGGAGGCCCGGCGGGCGCTCAAGGTCCCCGACGACGTCCCCGTGGCCAGCTTCGTCGGGGGGAACCCCGAACGCCAGGGGCTCCCAATCGCCCTCGAGGCGTTCCGACGGGTCCGGCTCTTCTTCCCCGGCGCCCGCCTGCTCGTGGTCGGCTGCCCCGCTCCCTCCGATCCTGGGGTGATGGCACTCGGCGTCGTCGATGAGCCGACCAAGGCGCGGGCCCTGAGGGCGAGCGACGTCTTCGTCTTCCCGGCCCGTTACGAGGGGTTCGGCCTCGCTCCGCGCGAGGCGATGCGCTACGGTCTCGCCACGATCGCGAGCTCCCACGTCCCCCTCGAGGGGCTCGATCCGAAGCGGGAGGCCCGCATCGTCGCCTCCGACGATCCCGCGGACTATGCGAGCGAGCTCGCGGAATTGTTCGCCGACCCCGCCCTCCGACGGTCCCTCGGTGAGGCCGGCAAGGCCTACGCTGACCAGTTCAGCTACGCCAAGATGGCCGAACGGTTCGAGGGGGCCCTGGCGCCCCTGCTCGGCCCTTTGACCTCCTCGGCGGCCGTGACGCGCCACGAGACCGGGAACGTAGGTTCGACCCGGACCGGCCCGGGATAGGCCACTCCGCCGGGCGGCCCCGGGTACGCGTGCGTTGGACGGGCCTCGTGTGAGACGGTAGTGCCCCCTGGGGCGGTGGGTGATGCCTGAGGGGATCGAAGCCGCCCCTCAGCGTTGTCTCGGATTTGAGCGGCTCACTTGCTCGAAGACGCTCGAGCCCCGCGGCGATCGGAGTGCTCCCTCCCATTTCGGGGAGTTGAACCCCGCATCCGGCCGATTGTGTTTATCCGACGGGGTCCGATGCGCCCCCATGTCCGACACCGCGGCTCGACCGCGAAGCGAGACCAACCGACGAACGCTCCGAATGAGGCGCCGAGATCAGCAGGGAGCCGTCCCCATCGCGACCCTGGGCCTGGCCCTCGGGGTGGTCG
>DASYZN010000027.1:0-2236 GCA_035946105.1 Thermoplasmata archaeon
TCGAGGCACCAGGCGCGCCCCGGCAGCCAGAGAAGTCCGCGGCCGCAGATCGAGCAGTAGGGGACCCCTCGCCGAACCGTGAGCTGGGCGAAGACGAGTCCCCCTTCAGTGAGGTCTCGGAGGATGAATGAGTCCGCCGCGTCGATCGGCAGGCGCGTGTACTTATGCCGGTCCTCCGCCCTGAGCTTCCCATCGGCTTGGAGGACCGTCGGTCCCGTCACGTGGAGGGTCGCCGCGGCCGCGGCGTCGGCCGCCCCGTGGCTCGGCACTAGAGCGACGAGTCCGGTGCCGGAATCCCCGACGTCCGAGGAGGGGATTACGGTCCCGGCCGGGGCGGGGAGATCGGCGATGGCCGGGAACTCGGTCGCCACCGGATGGAGGTACCGCGTCCCCCCAAGCTCCCGGCCCGTCTGCGAGGCGAGCACTTCGAGCTCGCAGTTCGGGAGCCAGCGCTTCAGCCGGTCGAGGGCCGATTCGGTGACGACAATCTGCTCCTCGACCCCGCGCCGCCGGTAGATCGCCCTCACGTAGCGAAGGTCAGGATTGACGAGGACCGCCGAGGTCCCCAGGAGCTTCCAAGGGGCGTCAACCCAAACCAGGAGGCTCACGGGAGGGTTGGAGTCCCGGATCGGGAATCGGACCAGGTAGGCCGGGGCGCGCTGCGCCTGATAGACGATCGTTTCGGGGGACCGGGGGCTGCGGCAGCGCGGACAGTATCGGAGGGGCAGGTTCCGGGTGACGATGAGCCCCGTGCGAGCGAGCTGGTCGACGATCGATTGGAGGCGCTCGGGCCCCCCAGGTTCCTCGAGGGTGCGCACGGGACCCACCGACGTCCAGCAGCCCATCTGATCGAGCAAGGCGCGCCGCTCGTTCACCCACGGATCGGCGGAACCCGAGCGGACGATCGAGACGCCGGACGATCGTTGTCCTCGGAGGGCGGCGTAGCGGGCCTGGGCATCTCCGAAGACCGCGCGCGCGAGCAGGTCCAACGGGGGCTCCACGGCCGAGAGGCTCCCGAGGAACTGCCGGGCCCCGGGACCCGTGACCGGGCCGACGGTCCCCGGAGTGGCTTGCAGGGTGCGTTCGATCCAGAAGGAACGGACGGAGGCCTCGATCTCCGCGGGATCGCAGAGGTCGGTAAGCCGCTGCATCGAGCCCAACGGGGGCCGGAATCGGCCGCTGGGGAATCATGGGGGCGGCGCTCCATAAACCCTTTCGTAGCTCCTCACTTCCGGGATTCCGCAGCACGGGGACCGGTCCGCGGCAATGCTTATCAGGCGTCCCGCGTCCCCGTCGAGCGGAGGGCCGCTCGATGGCGTGGACACAAGCGGAGGTCCGCGAACTGAAGGAAGGACGCTACATGCTCATCGACGAAGAACCGTGCCGGATCATCGGGATCCAGACGTCGAAGCCCGGGAAGCATGGCGAGGCCAAGGCCCGGATCGATGCTGTCGGGATCTTTGACGGCTCGAAGCGGAGCGTGGTGTTCCCCGTAAAGCACAAGGTCCAGGTCCCCCTCATCGGGAAGCGGCAGGCCCAGGTGCTCTCGTTCACGGAGGCCGAGATCCAACTCATGGACCTCGAAACGTACGAGACGTTCGCCCTGCCGTTCGAGGCGGACCTCAAGGGACAGATCGCCGCGGGGGCCGAGGTCGCCTACCTCGACGCCATGGGGAAGCGGAAGATCACCCGGTCGTAGACGATCGCCGTCGGCCGGGCGGTGAGCGGCCCACATTTATATTGAGGGTCCTCAATGATTCGCCGTACGGCCGGGGGAGCGGGGGGCAGACCTTCCGGCGACCCGATTGAGACGGAGGAGCGGTGACCGGGGCAGGGGGCATGGGCAGCCTGCCCTCGTCCCGCCTCACGCGCCTGCTCCAAGAGAAGGCCGAGGTCCTCAAGAAGCGGCGCCAGAACGCCGACGCCGCGACGGAACGCGTCGAGCAGCGCCTGCGATTGCTTTCGGAGGTGGAGGTCGAGCTCCCCGAGACGGCGAGCCGGCTCGAACGACTTCGGGAGTTCCAGCGCCGCTCGGACTGGGAGGCCGTCGAGACCCTTTCGAAGGAGCTCTTCGACTACCTCGACCAGCAGGGGACACCCGCCGTCGATGCCTCCCGCGTCGAGCTCCTGCACCGGTTCGACGACCTCGGGCGCGTGGGGGCGCCGGCCTCGGACGGACTGACCCGCCTGGCCGAGGAGGTCAAGACCATGACGTTCGGAACCGACCTCGCCCACG
>DASYZN010000028.1:0-1528 GCA_035946105.1 Thermoplasmata archaeon
ACCTCGACGAGGGGACGATCACGATCGCCGGTCGAAGCTTCCCGTTCCGCGTGGCCAGCGAGAAGGGAGTTCGGATCGAGCTCGAGATCGACGGGAACCCGATCGTGGTCGAGGGCTGGCCATCCGGGGTGACCCCCGCCCCCGCCTCCCTCGCCGTGGACGGCGAGACCCGGGCCACCAATCTCTCGGTCGACACTGGAGGCCCCACGCCGAGAGCCGCGAGGACGGCTCCTCACGCCCCCACCGGCGCACGATCCCCTTCGGAGCCGACCCGAGACACCCTCCCACCGGGCAGGGGCGATGTGCTGCCGCCGATGCCGGGGCGGGTCGTCGAGGTTCGGGTCAAGGCCGGCGACCGGGTGGTGGCCGGCCAGGTGCTGCTCGTCCTCGAAGCGATGAAGATGCGGAACGAAGTCGCGGCCTCGCTCGCCGGACGCGTCGTGGAGGTCACCGTCCAGCCGGGATCCAACGTCCGGGCGCGTGAGCCGATGATTCGGATCGACCCCGAATCGTAGCGGGGAAATCCGCGCGCCCCGGGTTCGTCAGAGCAGAGGACGTGCACGGCCGCACGCCGAGCAGGCCGCCGCGCCCTCCGCGAGGGCGTGACCGCAGTAGATGCAGAACCCAACGGACGGGGCGCCCGATCCCCCCGACGACGGGAGCGGCGGGGCGGACACCGGACGCTTCGGTCGACCGATGTCACGCGAGAGGATCGGGGATCGGACGAACAGGAGGCTCGCGACGAAGTAGGCGAGCAGGGCCCAGAAGGCGTACGGCTGAATCGGCGGATACACGAATTGCAGCGCGAAAATGCCGACGAATACACCGATGTTGACGAACGTGATGATCGTGCGAAGGCGCATGCGTGGAGGCGGTAAGGCCGCGAGCGGATACATAGCCCGTCGGAGCCCGACGACCGGCCACGCGGTACCTCGGGCGTCCGCCGGTCTCCGTTATTACACTAGTCGCAGCGCGTGGGGGAATCCCGATGTTCCGCGCGCCGCCCCCTCTCACCCCGGTCGATCCGTTCACGTACCGGATCGAACCGGATGCTGTGCCGGGAATGCGCGTTCCGGGGATCCTGTTCTCGAACCCCGCGCTCCTCGGTGGCGTATCGGGTGACCCGGCCCTCGGGCAGCTCGCGAACGTCGCGACGCTCCCCGGCATCCAGCAATGGGCCCTCGCGATGCCGGACATCCACTTTGGCTACGGCTTCCCGGTCGGGGGCGTCGCCGCGTTCGACCTGGACGAGGGGGTCGTCTCCCCGGGCGGGATCGGCTACGACATCAACTGCGGGGTGCGGCTCCTCCGGACGAGCCTCACGCGCGAGGAGGTCGGCCCGCACCTGAAGCCCCTCATCGACGCGCTCTACCGCGAGGTTCCGTCGGGCGTCGGCTCGAAGGGGGCGACGCCGCTCTCGGCATCGGAGCTCGACGCGGTCCTCTCGGGCGGCGCTACCTGGGCCGTCGAACGGGGCCTCGGCCGCCCGGAGGATCTCGAGTTCCAGGAGGAAGGGGGTCGCCACCCG
>DASYZN010000029.1:0-2146 GCA_035946105.1 Thermoplasmata archaeon
CCTCGGAGGTCGGATCCCTCGGGCTCGTCGTCCGGGACCAGGGCCGCACGCTCCTGTTCGACTACGGGATCACCCCGAGCGATCCGCCGGCCTACCCCCGACCGCTCCCCTCGACCGTCGATGCCGCGTTCATCTCCCATAGCCACCTCGACCACACCGGGATGAGCCCGCTGCTCACCCGCCTCGCGAAGACGAAGATCGTCGCCACCCCGGTGACCGCCGAGGTGACCGACCTCCTCGCGCGGGACAACCTCAAGGTCGCCCGATTGGAACGCTACCTCGCCCCGTACACCCACGAGGACATCCTGCAGCTGCGGGGTCGGACGACCGAGCTCGACCGGCACGGGGTCTTCCGGCACAAGGGAATCGAGGTCGAGCTCACCCCCGCCGGCCACATCCCCGGGGCCACGATGTTCCTGTACCGGGGGGCGAAGGACCTCCTCTTTTCGGGCGACGTCCTGTCGATCCCGACCCACCTCGTCCCCCCGGCCGAGTCGACCCGCTGCGACGTCCTCGTCCTCGAATCGACCTACGCGGGCCGGGAGCACCCGGACCGGGGGGAGACCGAGCGCAAGTTCCGAGACAAGGTGAACGAGACCGTCGAGCGGGGAGGGAAGGCGATCATCCCGGCCTTCGCCGTCGGCCGCGCCCAGGAGGTGCTCCTGGCGCTCCAGTCGACCGGCCTCGACGTCTGGCTCGACGGCATGGCGCGTCGGGTCAACTCGATCTACCTGGGCCATCCGGAGTACCTCTCCGACGGCAAGCGGTTCCGGCGCGCGCTCGAGGGGGTGCACGTGGTCACGAGCGCCGAGGAGCGGCGGCACGCCGCCCGCAAGGCGGAGGTCATCGTGACCACCGGCGGCATGCTGGACGGCGGCCCGGTCCTCACCTACATCGGCGAACACCATCGGGACCCGAACAGCTCGATCCTGCTCACCGGCTTCCAGGTCGAGGGCTCGAACGGCCGCCAGCTCCTCGAGAAGGGCACGCTCACCATCGACGACGTCACGGTGCGACCGGAGTGCGAGGTGCTGAAGTTCGACTTCTCCGCCCACGCGGGCCACGCCGACCTCGTGAAGCTCGTCCGGGACTCGGGCGCCCAGAAGGTCGTCCTGATGCACGGCGACCAGCGGGAGCTCCTGGCGGAGGCGATCTCGAAAGAGGTCGAGACGATCCTCCCGGAGAACGGCGCCCGGTTCGAGGTCTGATCCGCCGAGGCTCGACCACCTAGTCGTCGGCCGGGTCAGGGGCCTCGAGTCGCGCGAACCTCGGCGGCTCTAAGGTGATCTCCTCTCCCGCCCCGTCCCGGCCCGCGGGCGGGGGTGCCTGGAATCCCGAGAGCCTCTGGGCGATCTCCTCCCGAAGCTCCTCGATCCCTTCTCCCGTGACGGCCGAGACCCGCCGTCGGCCCGACGGGACGCTCGGAAGGTCGGACTTGGTCTCCACCTCCAGGATCGGGAGTCGGGGGAACTCGAGCTTCCATCGGGCGAGGAGCCGTTCCTGGTCCTCCATCGGGAAGCCGCAGGCGCCCGTCGGGTCGAGGACGAAGAGCACGAGGGTCGCGGCGCGGCCCACGGCGACCTCCGCCTCGAGCTCCGCCGGATTGCGGGACCGCCGCCGGTCGAGCACCCCGGGGGTGTCGAGCACCTGGAGCCGGTCGAATCCGAGATCGGCGTGGCCCACTTCGAGCGCGACCGTCGTGAACGGATACGGGGCGATCCGGGGCCTCGCCGAGGAGAGTCGGGCGACCAGGGAGGACTTGCCGACGTTGGGGAATCCGGCGACGGTCACCACCGGAGACGCCGGGTCGAGGGTCGGCCGGGACTTGAGAAAGCGCTCCACGGTCCTGAGGTAGATGAGGTCCGGGTCGACCTCCCGGACGAAGCTCGCGAGGCGGCCGTAGGCGCGTCGGACCGCGAGGCCGAGTGCGGGCCGGTCGGCCGCCCGGTCGAGCTCGCGCTGCTCCTCGGCCGCCACCCGACGGATCCGGTCGATCGCATGGCCCACCCGGCGGGCGGCCCGCTCGAGGCTCCCGGCTCCGAACCGGCGGCCGACGAGGGTCCGTTGGAACTCGTTGATCCGATCGGGCTGCACGGGGCGCAGCGCGAGGTGGAGGTGCCGGACGGCGACCGACGCGCTGCGGACG
>DASYZN010000030.1:0-12254 GCA_035946105.1 Thermoplasmata archaeon
CCCGAGTAGAAGACCCCGGAGAACTGGGAATGGATCGAGATCGTTTCCGGGGGGTGGACGCGGAACGTCCAGCTCGAGGTCGCCGAGTCGGTGGCGTTGTTGACGTCCCAGACGTGGACCGACACCCGGTAGACGTTGAAGCTCTGGGGGGTGGGGTCGCAGGTGATCGGCACCGTGCCGTCGGGGGGGAGCGGCCCAAAGACCGTGCCGCTCTGGTTCGACAGTTCGGCGCAGCCCGAGCTGCCGTTGTCGACCAGGGGGTTCGCATTCTGCTTCCAGGGGATCGTGAAGGCGTAGTCGAGGGTCCCGGTGCCGCCCTCGCCGAAGACGGTGAACGGGACGCTAAAGCCGAGGCGGCTCGCATTGGTCTCGATCTCCGACGGCCCCGTCAGTCGGGCATGGACAAGGGCGTAGTACCGATAGGTCGAATTGAAGCCGTGGGTGGCGTCGGCCCCTCCGAAGAGGACGAAGTAGCCGTCGGTAAGGTCGTTGGCGTAGCCCATGTACGACCGATTTGATGGGTCCCCGGAATCCCCCGAATTGACCCAGTTAAACCCGTTGTTCATCGTCCCGGGTGGCGACGTGTAGGTCCAGGTATCGTTCAGGTAGCCGATCGGCCCGCTGCACGTCGTGGAGAACGTCGTCCCATACCCGCCGTAGAGGACGAAGTGGGCGTTCTTCGGGCTCCAGCCCAGCGCGGCCCCGACGCGTCCGCACGGCGGCGGATCCCCTGGGACGGTCACGGTGGGGGACTGGTCCATATTGGGACAGGCCGGATACTTCACCGGGATCCAAGATCCGCCGTAGAACCAGTAGGCGACGTGGGGCAGGGGGAAGCAGCCGCTCGTCGGAAAGTCGTTGAGGATGACCGAGGCGCTGCCGTTCCACGCCTCCCCACCATACATCAGGAGGTAGCCCGACGGGGAGTCCGAGATGGCCATCCCGGCCCTCGGCGAGGGCGCCGTGGCCGCCACCGTGGAGGAGATGTTGTGCCAAGTCCCATTGAAGGTCCACGTGTCGCCGTAGGTCTGGCCGCTCGCCGCCGCGCCTCCGAACAGGAGGACGTCGTTGTCGAGGGAGTCCCAGGCCATCGCGGCCTGGAACCGTGCGGACGGGGAGGGACCCACCGAGGTCGAGAGGTTCTGCCAGTGCCCCGCCCGGTAGAGCCAGGTGTCGTTGAACGCGCGGGTGAAGCCGAAGAACGAAACCCCCCCACCAAACAACAGGACCCCGCCGAGCGCGGCATCGTAGGCCATCATCGCGCCGGCCCGAGGGGACGGGCAGGTGGAGGCGGTGCAGGTCGCGTTCGGCACCACGTCGGTCCAGTTGCCCCGTCCGAACGACCAGGTATCGTTGCAGACCAGGACGCACCCGTAGCCCCCGAAGAGAAGCACTCCGTGATCGGCGGGATCGTAGGTCATCGAAGCGAGCAGGCGGGGGGACGGATTGGCCTGGGACGTCGGAGGGGTGAGGTTCGTCCACGACGAACTAGGCGAAGCGACCTGGGGCGTCGCGAGCTTCGGTCCCGTCCCCGGGGCGGTGGAACAATGAGTGAGCATCCCGAGCAGGCAGAGCGACTGGAATCCGGGACCCGAACTCGGCGTTCGGACGCTGGTCGACGTCGACCAGGGAAGGGGGTTAGGCGCCTCGGTCGAGGGCGCCATACGCCCGGGGATCCCGGCCGGACCCCGGGCGGCGGACGCGCTCGGTAGGCCCTCGATCAGGAGGAGCGCGACGATCAGCAGGGCGAGCGCCACCGTGGGTTTCGGGCGCCTCGGACGTTGCCGTGCCTGGGTCGTTGTCGGCGCGGGCCGGGCCGTGCGATCGCGTGCGGCCGGGGACCCGGGCGATCGGGAGAGTGGATCGGCGTCGTTCCGAGCGCCGATCACCGGCCCCCTCCGACGGCGACCGACGTCCCCCCGATGGCGGGGGGGAGCCGAGTTCGTCGCGTCGTTCCGGGGGCCTCCGACGCCCTGGCCGGACCCGTTCCGCCCGCCCGCTTCATCGACCGCCGATCGCTATCGGATCCGGCCCCCGCTCGCGAGGGTCCTTCCATCCACCTCGATCGTCGATTGCCCGATCATCGCGAACCCCTGGAACGGGAGTCGGGCCTTGCCACCGGCGAAGGCGTTCCCGCCGATGCCTAGGATGATCGCCCCTTCCTCGGTGTCCTCGCAGGGGGGGAGACCTCGCGATTCCGGGTTGAGTCCGATCGAGAAGTAGGAGAGCCGGTCCCGGCCCTCCGAGGCCGACCGGTACTGCTGCCGGAACAACGCTCCCCCGATCCGGCAGGAGTAGCGGATCAGCCGCCCCTGGTCGAACTCCCACCGGGTCCCCCCAAAGCGATTCGGGGGGAGGTAGACCGTCCGGTTGCTCACGAACGTGCCGCTGGCCCCCCCGCCGTCGACGGCGACGAGCACCTGGCCGGACGGGTTGTTCGCGAGGACCCCGAAGGGACGGGCCCGCGTGGCGGCATCCACCTGACCGGCGTCGACCCGGGTATGCAGACCGACGAGCGGGATCCTAAGGTCGGTACCGTTCGGATGCCGGATCCGAAGCATCTTGCCGGGCTGGATCGCCCGCGTCACGCGCTGGCCCCGGGCGAGGAGCGCGCGGCCGTCGACGGAACCGGCCGCCACGAGTCGGCGGCGCCATCGCGGGCCGTTCATGTCGATGGTCGCAGCGACGGCGTCCGTCGCCTGGCCGAGGGTCATCCGGCATCCCCGGAGGCCCGCCTTGCGGGCGAGCCGGTACCACTCGAGGTTGTAGCCCTCCAACCGCTCCCGTACCTTGCCGGGCAGCCGGTTCATCCGGGGCCGGTCCTCGGGCCCCGTGAAGAAGATGTAGACGTCGGCGGCGGCCATCGCCGCCCGCTCGGTCTTGGAGAGATCCGAGAACGAGGCGAGGCGGCCGGACTTCACCGCGTCCCACCAGGCTTCGTCATCCTCGTAGAGGACGGTCGGCCGGGCCCCGAGGCGTCGCGCTTCCCGCACGAACGCCCGGGCGTAGGGAAGAGAGTGCGGCCAGGACTCGATGAGGACGTTCTCTCCGCGGCGCAGGTTCAGGTTCCTCGACAGGACCGTCGAGGCGAGGCGGGACTCGGGATCGGCCATGCGCGGGCCACGGATTTGCCGATACTTAACTCAGGTATTCTCCCTCACTTCCTCGGTACGGTGGGGCCGCCCGGGCCCTCGGCGGGGTCCTGCTCCCTATGGTCGAGCCGCCATGTTTCGCCGATCGATTCGGCCCGACGACGGATCGGTGGAACCGGGGGGGTCCTCGGGCCGATGGAGTCCGCCCACTGAGCCGTGGGTGCGCGATCAAGGGGAGAGGTGACGCGGCATCGCTCGGCGGCCGAACCGCCGCGATCGGCTCGCTCCCGTCCGAAATAGGGCCCTCGGGCGGACCGGTGGCGGCCCGCCGACCGACTGAAGAGTGAGTTGCCTGAGGAAGGTTAGTAGGAAGGGGTTGGGAGCGGCCCGTCGAACTACTGATGGCGCATCTGGGGGGCCGTGTGGCTCCCGGAGGTCGTGGTCACCTTCGCTGTGCAACCGGCGGAAGGCCCAACCGCGCCGTCTTCGTTCGACCCGCTCGAGTTGGTGTCGTTCTCCCCCGAATCGTTCTCCCCGCTGACGTTCCCCTGGGACCCGTCCGAACCGGAGTCTTGTTCCCCGGTGTCGTTGCCCTGGGCGTCGTCGCTTCCGGTCTCATTGTCATCGGAGTTGTTCTGGCCGGTGCCGTTCCCACCCGAGTGGCTCGATCCGGTCGAATTGTCCTCGGACTCGTTGGTGTCGTTGCCCTGGTCGTCGCCGCTCGAGCCGGTCTCATTGTCTCCGGAATCGTTCGAGCCGGTCCCATTCCCGCTGTCGTCGCTCGAGCCGGTCTCGTTGTCCCCGGAATCGTTTGATCCGGTCCCGTTCCCGCTGTCGTCGCTCGACCCGGTCTCGTTCCCGTCGCTGTCGTTGGTGGACGACTCGTTCTCGTTCGAGTCGTTCGTCCCCGTGGCGTTCCCACCGTCGTCTGTCGATCCGGACTCATTGTCGTCGGACTGGTTCGATCCGGTTCCGTTCTGGCCGCCGTCCCCTCCGTCCGACATCCCGTCGTCGGAGCTGTTCGAATCGTTGCCTCCGTCCCCGGATCCGTTCGTCCGGCTTCCGTTGTCCCACGAGGTCCCGTCGTCGAACGGGTGGAGGGTCCCGATCCGCGTCAGGTTCGGCACGGCGCAGGGGTTCACCAGCGAGGCGGGGTGGACCAGCGCGACGACCCCGGCGCTGGCTCCGGCGATCAGCACGGCGGCTAGGGCGATCTGAACGGCTCCGATCGGCATGAAGGCTACCCGGGCGTCGGATCGGATCCGGGGTCAACCTCCTTTTGGTGCGCTCCCGATAATCGTTGGCGCAAGCACGGGAAGCCGGCGGACGCGCCGAACGTGCTCAAGGAAGGCCCGATCGCTCGTCGGCTCGGCTACGGCGCCCGCTCGAGAGGTCCGCCCGGCTACATCGCCGGGAAGTTCTGCCAGACCATGATCAGGTTCCCCTCGGAGTCCTTGAAGAACGCCGAGGCCCCGTAGCTCTCGAACGCGATCGGGCCGTCGATCCGGGCGTCGGGGCTCATCGCCTCCGCCTTCTGGAACTTCACGCCCCGCCGCTTCAGGCGGGCCACGAACGGCTTGATGTTGGGGACCATCAGCGTCGTGTAGGCGAGGGTCCGCTTCTCCCACTTCGCGGGCGCGATGAGCCAGACGTCGTGGCCGAGCAGCTTCACGCTCGCCCAGAAGTCGCGCATCTCCCCGCGTCCCCGGTAGACCAACCGGGCGCCCAGGGACTTCGTGTAGTACTTGATCGCACGGTTCATGTTGCGGACCGTCATCAACGTCACGACGCATGGTTTCGCTGCCATCGTTTTCTCCCAAGAGCCCGCACGCGATCGCGCGGCCCTCGGCGAGACGACGGACGGCCCTTAAGCGTTCCTAACGACGCCGTCCTCGCGCCGAGGCCATCGGGGGCTCGTGGGGCCGTCTCATCCAAGGTCTCTAGCGAGCGAGCGGGATCGGAAGCGCCCGACCGTCAGCGCGAAGGCGGCTGAGGGGTTCGTCGCCGCTCCATCAGGGCCGAGTAGGAGGGCAGCGACCCCCAGGCGGAGTGGAACTCGGTCCTCAGCATGAGGAAGGACGGTTCGAACGCGCGCGCCACCTCCTCGACCGACGGGCGGTGGGGGGGGCCGAAGTTCCTCGTGTATTCCCGAGCGACCCAGCTGAGGGCGTATCGGGCGCCTTTCCGAAGGACCCTCGCGAGCTCGCGGGCGTAATCGGCCCGCAGGTCGATCGGCAGCGTATGGAAGCAACCGACGTCGATCGCTCCGTCGAACCGGCCCTTGGGGAACGGGAGTTGGAGGGCATCGCCGACCCTGAAGTCGATCGAAAGTCGGGCCCGACGGGCGCGCTGATCCGCGGCCCGCACGGCCCCCGGGGCGAGGTCGATCCCTGAGACCTCGAACCCGGACCGAGCCAGGAAGAGCGAGTTCGTCCCTGCGCCGCATCCCACGTCGAGGAGGCGGCCCCCCCCCCGGAACCCCCCCGTACGGGCGACCTCGCGGACCCAGGGGTAGGGGGTCGGTGAGAACCAGGGGAGGTCGCGGTACGGGGTCTTCTCGTAGGTCGACTTCCATCCCCGGACGAGGGACTTCGGGAGCGACCGCCGTCGCGACGAACCGGTTCCCATCGGCCCCCTCGACGCCCGCCAGCCCCCGGAGGGGATATCTTTGCGGACCCCGCGGTCCCCGATCGGGATCGCCGCACCGCCCGCGGTGGGGGCCGGATCGTGGTCGACGGTCCCTCCCCCCTTCTGCCGGGCTCCGGCAGGCGCGGGGGGCCCAGGAGATCACGAGGTGACGTACTTCCGGTTCGCCGAATACAGCACGATCAGCGCGATCAGGGTCACGACGTAGATCGTGAGACCCCCGAAGTCATCGCCCAACGCCGACGGGTCGGCTTGCTCGATCGCGAATCCGGCGATCTGCCCCAGGAGCGCGATCCCCCCGAGAACGATGGGGACGGGGCTCCGTTGGAACCGGTGGCTCCCCGTGAGATACCAGCCCGCGGCGGAGAGGCCGACGAGCAGGAGGATCGTATTGTCGATCTTGTCCGGCCAGTCCGGCTCCCCGAAGATGAGCTCGGAGAACCCGAGGCCGACGACGAGGAGGAGCGTCGCGGCGAGCATGTTGTAGCCGCGGTTGACGGCCTCGATCGGACTGAGCTTCGGGACCGGGTCGTTCTCGCCAGGAGTCAATGGGTCGTCGCCCCGAGGCGGCCCAACATCCTCCTCGAATATGAAGGCCGCACCCGCCGAGCCCGCCTGCGGCCCCGACGTCCTGGGTTCGCCGAGAAGGGGATCGAGGGGAAGGATTCCGGGGTCGCCGTTTCCAGGAAGGGGAGGGCGGTCGGAGGCCCCGACTCACGAGGCCGTAGAGCCCGAGGGGGCGACCGGGGACGACTTCCACCGGCGGTGGATCCCGAGGGAACGCCCGACCAGGAGCCCCGCGCTGAGGGAGAAGAGCGCGTCGATGACGGCCAGCACGAGGGCCTGGGCGTACGGAAGGGTGCCGACCGGCGCCCCGAAGACGAACGCCTGCGGGAACAGGGCGATGGCGAGGACCAGCCGGAGGAGGAAGGCGACGAGGAAGACGACCGTGATCGAGAAGCCGATGCGATACTCGCCGCTCCCGTCCGAGCCGTGGCGGAGGATGACCGTCCTGCGTTCGGCGATCGGCGTGAACGCCGCCGCCGCGCCCAGCAGGATGGCGAGGTCCACGGCGATCAGGTAGGGCGCCCAGCCGGGGACCAACGCGAGCGCCCCGAGGACGTTCAACAGCCACAGGAACCCGATGACGGTGGGGAGCAGCGCGAGGCGCGCGAGGGAGTAGGAAACGCCCAGGGTCATCTGGTAGGACCGTCGGGCGATGAGCAGGACGATCACGAGCTGGATCACGATCGCCAGCAGTTCCGACGACGTGTAGCTCGTCATCTCCTCCCCCCCCGACGAGGGGGGTCGAGCACCCACCCTTCTTGAGGCCGTCGGTCCGGCCGCGAGGCCTCCGAGAACGGATCCGGATCCCCCGCGCCGGGGACTATCGTTCCCGGAACGCGCGGTTCAGGACGGGGGCGAATCGGGTCCGCCAGAGCGCGGAGTCGGATCGCCGTCCGGCGGTGGCTCGCCGCGCCACGTCGCGCTCCGACGGTCGGCGGGCCGACCGCTCGAGTCGCAACCCCCGGAACTCGAGGTGGGAGCGGCTTCGACCATCGGCGACGATCCGATACCAGAACTGCGAATGACGGTACGGCCCCGTGAGATGCGTGTTGGTCCAGGACCGCTCGGCCGGCGAGAGGCGCACCAGGCGGCGGATCCGAAGCGCCCGACCCTTGGGATGAGATGTGTCCGTCAGGAGCAGGGCGTCGGTCGAGATCCATTCCACGGTCCGCCGGGTCTTCGTGGGGAACATCTCCACATCGTCGGGTCGGAAATCGGTGCACCAACGATAAGCGAACGCGGCCGGGGCCCGGAACGATTGTCGAAATTGATAGGCGATCGAGGTCAACACGGTCGCTCGGAGGCTCCGGGCGGAGCGTCCGCCGAGGGAAGATAAGCCCAACGGCCGAAGGCGCATCCCGGGAGACCCGGGATTCGATCCGACCCGCCCCGCGGGCGCGGCGGCCGCCCCTCCCTGGGCGCGCCCCTCCCCCAGGTGTGATCGATGGGATTTGGCGGGGAGAGAACGGTCCCTCGCCCGACGCCGCCGTTCCCCCAGGGTCCGACGTGGGCGAAGGGGCCGTCAGGGGTCCGACGGTGGGAAGGGATGGTCAGGTCGAATCGATCCGCGACATCACGCTCAGTGCTTCGATCGTCGCCCAGCGGCTCGGTTCCCCCACCGGCTCGAGCATCGCGGGGAAGATCATCCCCCGAAGCGAATAGCCCGCGAGCTTCCGATCGAGGTCGGGGTGGGCGGCGTCGAGCGCCCAGCTCCCGTCGGTCCGCCGCTTCTCCTTGAGCCAGCGGAGCGCCGGCCGCAATCGACGATCGGGGCCGTACCCGAGCTTCGTGAGGACCCGTAGGCCGACGAGCAGGTCGTAGTAGTAGTGGTTCGGATAGTGGATCCGGAACCACGGAGGGTAGCGGGCGGGCCCTTCCTCGCTGAGGTGCCGCTTAAGGTAGAACTCCGCACCGCGTTCGATGGCGGTTCGGACCGAGGCGTCTCGGGACGCCAGGGGGATCTCCGCGAGCGCCGCGAGGCCCTCCCACCCGTCCAGGGTTCCCTTGGACGAGGGGAAGCAGTGCCAGCCCCCGTCGCGCTTCTGGGCCCCGACGATCCAGGCGATCGATCGTTGGACCACCGGATGGTCGAGGTAGCCGAACCTCAGGAGGACCCGGACGGCGTTCCCGGTGATGCAGATCTCACCGGATCGCCCGTCGAGATCCCCTCCTTTCCGGCTCCACCGGTTGAGGAGGAGGCCGGCCGCACGCCGGATCCGCGGATCGGAGCGGGTCATTCCGAGGTCGGCGAGGACGATGGCGATCCAGTTGGTGGCGATGTACTTCGGGCGGTAGAGCTCGAAGGCCGAGGTCCCCCGCGCCGCCCATTGGCCCTCGGTCCCTTGCCATCTCAGCAGGTCCGCGGCCCACCCGGTCCGACCGATCTCCCGGACGGCCTTGCGGAGCCCCGGATGGCCCTCCTCGACCTGGGCGATCTCCCGCCAGTAGCGGGCGCGGACGCTCGGATCGGATCCCGATCCGATGAGCCATCGGAGCAGTTTGGGAGTCGCCTTCACGAAGACCCCACTCCATCGTTCAATTTGACGGGGAGGTCCCCCTCTGTCGGGCGAGGGGGTCAGATCTTGGGGCACGGAGACTTCCATGCCGAACCTCTCTCCGACCTCGGACCAGACCCGTTCGGGTACGCCCAAAGGTGGCGTTGGGCGGGCCGGGGTCCCATCGAAGTCAAGGAAGATCGTGGTGACCCTCATCTTCAGGTTGGGCTCGAGGCGTCCGGCCTGGGACCTAAAGGCACATTCCCCCGTGTTCCACCTCCTGTCGAGCTTGAGGAACGATTGACGGTTGAGGGCATAAGCTGTTAAGTAATACGCTGGTAGTACTCTTCCCATGGAGACGATCAGCCTCAAGATCACCCCCCAGCAGGCCCGATTGCTCGAACGTGCCGCACGAGCCTCCGGCCTCCCATCGAAGTCGGAGTTCGTCCGGTACGCTCTTGCTCGTGCCTTGGAGGAGAAGCTGAGTGTCCGAACCATCGAGGAGATATTCGAGGCGCGAGGCCAGGTGCGCCCCGGAAAGACGATCTCGCTCGCGGAGTTCAAGTCGAGGGGGCAACCCTGACCTTCCACGTCGAGCTGTCCAGCTTGGCGGCCGACCGGCTCCGCAAGCTCGACAGTTCGGTACGCGACCGAATCCTTCAGCGGTTGGAGAGGTCCGCGGAAGACCCAGCGCGCTTCCTCGAACGGTTGGCGGCGGTCGAGTCCCATAAGCTCGGCGCGGGGGACTACCGCATCGTGATCGACGTGGACTGGAAATGCCAGATCCTCTTCGTACTTACCCTCGGGCACCGAAGTGTGATCTACGACTGATCCACCGTCGCGGAGATCGTAAGCCACTGGAGGGACTTGAACCCCCGACCTGCTGATTACGAATCAGCCGCTCTACCAGGCTGAGCTACAGTGGCACCGAGGGGGAGCCAAGGGAGGCGGCCTATAATCCCTCCGAGGGCGAGGGCACTACGCGCTCCCGAGCGCCTCGGTCAGGTCCCGGACCAGGTCGTCCGGGTCCTCGATGCCGAGGGAGATCCGCACGAGTCCCTCGTCGATGCCCCGTCGGGACCGCTCCGCCTCCGTGAGGCCGACGTGGGAGGTCTCGGAAGGCAGGCTCGCCAAGCTCTCCACCCCCCCGAGGCTCGGCGCCACGTGCACGAGCCTCAGGCGGTGGAGGAATCGGTGGGCGGCGGCCCGGCCCCCCCTGAGCGAGAGGGCCAGGACGCCGCCGCGCCCCGACATCTGGCGTTGGGCGATCTCCTCCTCGACCCGGTCGCCGTAGCCGGGATAGTGCAGGGAGAGGACCTCCGGGCGGCCCGAGAGCGCCTCCACGACCCGGCGGCCGTTCTCGTTGTGCCGGCCGACCCGAAGGGCGAGGGTCCGCGCGCCCCGGGCGAGCAGGAACGCCGCGAACGGATCGAGCGGGGCCCCCAGGACGGTCGCGGTGGCCTCGATCCGCTCGACGAGCCGATGGGAACCGGCGAGGGCGCCCGCGATGAGGTCGGAATGCCCCCCGAAGAACTTCGAGGCGCTGTGGACGACCAGGTCGGCCCCGAGGGCGAGCGGGCGCTGGTTCACCGGCGTCGCGAACGTGTTGTCGACGACCAGGAGCGCGCCGGCCGCGTCGGCGGCGCGGCCCCATGCCGCGAGGTCGACCACCCGAAGAAGGGGGTTCGTCGGGCTCTCGAGGAGGACGAGCCGGGTGCCCTTGGGGACGTGGCCCTCCGGACGGTTCCGATCCTCGTCGGGCACCCAGCGGACGCGCACCCCGAACCTCGGGAGCACGTTCGAGGCGAGGTCGAGGCTCCCGCCGTAGAGGCTCTCGAGCAGAACGACCGTGTCGCCGGCTCGGACGAGGCCGAGGAGGGCGGCGGAGAGGGCGCCCATCCCGGAGGCGAAGACGCGGGCCGTCTCGGCCCCCTCGAGGGACCGGACCGCCTCCGCCGCGACCTCCTGGGTCGGGTTCCCGTGGCGGGTGTATAGGTAGGAGCCGCCGGGAGGATCGGCGTCGGAGAACTCCGCCGGATAGTGGAACGTCGATGTTTGGTAGATCGGCGGCACGACGGCGCCCGCGTTCCGTTCGCGTCGTCGGCCGGCGTGGACGAGTCGCGTCGAGGGACCGGCCCATTCGGGCAGCGGATCGAACTCGGGGGGCTCCCGGCGGCGGAGCGTGTCGGTCACGGCCTACTCGGGTCCGAGGAGACGGACTCGGGCGGGCGCGTCGATCGACTCGAGGTAGTGGGCGACATCCGGTGGCACGAACGCCTTCCACGGCTTTCCCTCGCGGAGCGCCGCGCGGACGTGCGTGCCCTGCAACGCCGACCGGTCGAAGAGCGGCGTCGCCTCGAGCTCCAGGTGCTCCCGCTCGAAGAGGAGCTTCGTGAGCGGATTGTTCGTGTACACCCGTTCGAAGGGCGGCACGATCTCCCGGACGTGGGCGACCCAGAGCGGATGCCGATCGATGTCGGGGATCGGTACGGCCGACCAGTTCGTTAGGCCGGCGGAGCCCATCGCCCGCTCGATCATCTCCGCGCGCTCCCCGGCGGTGAACGGGTTCTCCGGGGTGTAGGACTCCTCCGAGCTCCCGATCCCCAGGACGATCGTCTCCTTCGGATGCGCGGCCCGCACGTGCTCGAGCACCTTGAGGTGGCCCAGATGGAACGGCTGGAACCGCCCGATCAGGAGCCCCCGCACGGTCCCCTCGGATCCTTCGACCCGGTCACTCGGGACTGAGGTCCTCGACGTCGTCGAGGAACTCGTCGATGTGCGGGCAGGCCGATGTGAGGTAGTGCCGGCAGTGCCGGCAGTGGGCGTCGTCCTTCTCCGGCCGGAGGGAGGGGTTGAAGACATAGCAGGGGCGGTTCACGAACTTCGGATCGTCCTCGTCGGAGGGCGGGCCGGCGGGGCGCAGCGGCGGCAGGTGGGCCGGGATCCGGATCGAGACCCTCACGATCCCGCCGGTTGGACCGGGGGCTTCACGAGGCCGGGGCCGGTCGGCTCGATCCGGCTCGTGGCGTGCACCATCGCGGCGAGCCGCTCGAGGAGCGACTCCTTCTCCCGTCCCTGCCCGACGAGGGCGTACTTGAGGACGTCCCGGAGGGTCCGGACCGGGATGACCTCGACGAGGTCGCGGTAGCGGGCCTCAAGGACGAGGTCGAGCATATTGTCCTCCGGCACGAGGACGCGCCGTAGTCCGGAGTCCGCGGCCGCCTCGACCTTCGCCGTCACGCCACCGACGGGCAGGACCTGGCCCCGGACGCTGAGGGAACCGGTCATCGCGACGGACTGGTCGACGGGGACCCCCTCGAGGGCGCTGATCACGGCCGTCGCGATCGAGACGGAGGCGCTGTCGCCTTCGACGCCGTCCGAGGGCCCGACGAACTGGATGTGGATGTCGAAGCGGGAGATGTCCTCTCCCGTGTACTTCTTGATGAGGGCGCTC
>DASYZN010000031.1:0-2701 GCA_035946105.1 Thermoplasmata archaeon
GGAGCTCTTTCCGCTCCCGCTCGTCGCCATCGTGGCCCTCCTCCTCGTCCTGATCGTCCTGACCCCGAACTTGGCCTCGACGGGCCAGCCGACCGCGGGCAGCCTGGAGACCGAGGCCGAACTCGTCTTCGACCACCCGCCGACCGCCAACGTGACCCACTTCTATATCCACGGGATCGGGACCGTGCGATACTCGATGATCTCCTACGCGATCGCCCCGGACGCCCCCTGGCCCGCCCCGCCTACTCCGTCGTTCCACTTCGGTCCGGCCTCGGTCCTGAATGCGACCCTGGAGGCGGCGGGGGCGTCCGCCGCCAACCCCATCGCCATCAACGTGAGCGCGACCTATGTCGATGCCTCCGGTTCGAGCGCCCGGTTCTGGGGGATCTTCGAGTTCAATCTCACGGCGGCGGGGCTCTACGCGATCTCCTACCTTCCGACCCCGGGGGGCGTCTCGTTCACCCCCCTCGATGCCCTTCCGTTGACGTTCCTCCTCGAGATCGTGCCGGCGTCGGGGGGACCGTGAAGGCGTCGAGGGCGATCCTCGTCTGGTCGGCCGCGGTCGTCGTCCTCCTGTTCGTGGAGGTCGCCGAGCTCACCCACGTCTTCACTCTCCCCCTCCAGTCGGCCATCGGGAACCTCATCGCCTTCATCTTCGCCCTCGTGTTCATCACGATCCTCGCCCTCGTCGGCGCCCTCTTCATCGGGATCTACATCTCCCAGCGGATGCAGTCCCCGGGGGGGTTCACCCCGTTCGAGGAGGAGATGCTGAAGATGCGGGCGCTGGTCGAGCGCCTCACGGAGGAGGTCGCCGAGCTCCGTCGCGCGACCGAGGCCAGCCCGGAGAAGCCGGCGCCCCCCCGGGGGAGCGGAGGGGAGCGGCCGTGAAGATTCCGGTGATCGACAACGGCGGCCAGTGGACCCATCGGGAGTACCGGGTCCTTCGCGACCTCGGCGTCGACAGCCGGATCGTGCCGAACACGACCCCGTTCGACGCCCTCGACGCGGACGCGGTCGTCCTGTCCGGTGGGGCGCTCAGCCTCGAGGGGACGGAGGCCCCCCTCGGCCGCGTGGGGGAGTGGGTGGGGACCGCCGGGCTCCCCGTCCTCGGGATCTGCGTCGGCCACCAGTTCCTCGCGCGGCATTTCGGTGGGAGGGTCGCCCGCTCGAACGCTCCGGAGTTCGGCCGCGTCCCGATCCGCCTCGACCCGCCGTCCGATCCCCTCTTCGAAGGGGTCCCCTCGGAGATCTCGGTCTGGGCGAACCACAACGACCAGGTCCTCTCGCCGCCGCCGGGGTGGCGCGTCCTCGCCCACTCCCCGACGTGTCCGGTCGAGGCGATGCGCGACCCGGATCGGCCGATCTGGGGCGTCCAGTTCCATCCCGAGGTCGAGCACACCGAGCACGGTCGGACGATCTTCGCGAACTTCCTTTCGGCCGTCCGACGCTGAGGGTTCGGCCCACCGGCCAATGGATAAGTAGCGGCCCCGCTCGAACGGTCGGGAGGGGAACTCGATGCGCGCCCGGCGGGCCTCGGGGGGCCGAGAGGGGGAGCTCGTCCGTCGGGCGGCGCGGCTTCGGGAGGATGTCGATCCCCTCGTCCCCCGGCTCGTGGGCGAGGGTCCAAGGGAGCGGTTCGACCGGCTCCGCGAGGCCCTCGAGGCGGTCCGCGAGTGCCGGGACGACGAGAAGCGCCTCGGCCGGCTGACCCGCTGGGGGGACGACCTTCCGAAGGCGTTCGCCGGCCTACTGAAGTTCTACCTCGATCCGACCCTTCCCGGGGTCCTGGTGGCGAAGTACCCCAGCGGCGAGATCCCGTTCGCTCCCCTTGCGAAGGCGAGCCGAGAGGCCGAGATCGCCGTGCAGAACTACGACGACCCGTCCCGGCTATTGTTGGGCTACCTCGAATGGGCGAGAAAGGGGTTCCACTTCTTCGCGACGGAAACGGAGCTCGTCTGCACCGGTCGCGACCCGAAGCCCCCGGAGGAGTTCGTCCGCCGGCAGATCGCGAACCTCTCCTACCGCCTCGAACCGACGGGTTCGCCGGACCGCCTCGCCTGCACCCACCTCGCCCACGGCGCCTCGGTCCCACGGCTCGAGGTGGCCTGGAGCGGCGCGGGACTCACCCTCTCGGTCTGCGAACGCTGCGCCAAGGGCGACCGACACCTCTTGGGCTCCCTGAGCGCCAAGATGGGGATCCCGGACGCCGAGGCGGCCTTCCCGGTCTCGGTCTCCCTCAACGTGGACTGTCGGGGAACCGCCGATTGCCCACATCGCCACCTCCCCGATCTCCCCCGGGGGCTGCGGAAACGGTACGCGTTCGGGCGGCTGTCCGATCGGGAGCTGCTCGAGGCGTACCGGGCGGAGGTCCGCCCCGCCCTGGAGCGCAGTCGAGCGCCGATCCTGGTCGCCGAGGGTCGATGCTACGGGGCCGATCGCACCGCGTTCATCGAGGCGCTCGATCCGACCCCGGAGGAGCGGACCGCACTCGAGCGGGTCCTCGGCGAGGTGACCGGACTCTTCGAGATCGACGAGGCGGCCGCCAGCCGGGCCCTGGAGCGCCTCTGGGGGGAGCATGCAGAGACGATCGTCGCCGCGATCGTCCCGGACCCCGAGCGGGCGGCCCGCCTCGTCCGGGAGGCCCGCGCCTCGCCCGGCCGGGTGAGCGAGCTCCTCCACCGCGCGGCCCGGGCGTCGCGGG
>DASYZN010000032.1:0-6102 GCA_035946105.1 Thermoplasmata archaeon
TGAGCGCGAAGGTGGTGCAGCCGCCGCCCGGCCCATCGGTGTCGTCGATGCCGATCCGGATCGTCCCGCCCCCCGGGCCCCGATCGGCTAGGCGACGGCCGTGAGGAGCTTTTCGTAGGCCGGCCGGTTCGCCTCGATCGAGATGTCGGCGACGGCGGGGCCGACCCGATCCGGCAGCAGCTTGAGCTCGAGCGACGCGGCCTCGGGCGCCGGCGCCTTCGGCCGGTGCATCACGCCGATCGGGATCTTGCCGGAGAGCATCGTCTCGAGGCAGAGGCCGAACATCTTCGTGCGGTCCGAGGGGTCGTAGCCCGGCGATTTCGAGACGTCGACGATCCGGGCCTTCCAATCCTTGAACGTGTCGTTGTAGGTCACGCACGGGGAGAGGTCTTCGACGAAGGCGAACCCGCGGTTCTCCCGGTTGAACTTCAGCGCCTCGACGAGGATCTGGGTCATCGTCTTCGGATCCCCGGAGAACGTCCGCGCGACGAAGTTGGGGACCGGGATCGAGAGGGCCGTCAGGATGGCGTCGAACGGGTTCTCGATGTTCCCCTCGAACCCGAGCTGGCTCGTCGGAGAGGCCTGGCCCTTCGTGAGGCCGTAGGTCTCGTTGTTCATCACGACGTAGAGGATCGAGGCGTTCTTCTTGAACGCGTGCAGGAAGTGGCCCATCCCGATGGCGTAGCCGTCGCCGTCCCCGCCCGCCGCGATCACGGTGAGCTTCGGGTTCGCCAGCTTGACCCCGACGGCCTGCGCGAGGAGGCGGCCGTGCAGGGCGTGGATCCCGTTCATGTCGAGGAAGTTGTGGATCCCCCCGGAACATCCGATCCCGCCGACGAGCACGAGCTCGTGGGAGGGGATGGCCATCTCCGTCGCCGCCTTCTTGACCGCGGCGAGCACCCCGAAGTCGCCGCACCCTGGGCACCAGGTGGAGGGGATCGGCCTGACCGTCTCGACCATGGCGCTAGACCCCCCGGACCCGGGCGGCGATCTCGGGCGCCCGGAAGCTGGTGCCGTCGTACTTCAGGATCGATCTGAGCTGGCCATGCCGATCCGGTAGGCTCTCCCGGATCAGCCTGGCGAACTGCCCGGTGAAATTGTGCTCGACCACGTAGGCGACCTCGACGGAGTCGAGGAACGCCGACAGGGGCGCCACCGGCACCGGGTAGAGGGTCCGAGCCTGGAAGAATCTCGACGGGGTGCCCGAACGATCGAGCAACGACTGGGCCTCTCGGATCGGCCCCCAGGTGCTGCCGTAGCCGATCAGCCCGACCGGCGCCCGATCGGGCCCGTAGAGGTGGGGGGCGGGGAGGTCGGGGACCGCGTGGGTCATCTTGCCCATCCGCTTCTCCATCATCTTCGCCCGGTTCGTGGGATCGACCGAGACGTGCCCCATCTCGTTGTGCTCATTGCCCGTCACCTGGGCGACGGCCCCCTGGGTCCCCGGAGGGACGTGGGGGGAGATGCCGTCGTCGGTCCACCGGTAGTAGGCGTACCGGTCGAGCCGGGCGAACTCCTCGGGGGAGAGGAGCTTGCCGTGATCCAGCCGGACCCCGTCCAGATGGAACGGATCGCTCGTGACCGAATTCTGGCTGAGCGCCTGGTCGAGCAGGAGGATTACCGGAAGTCGCCACTTGTCGGCGAGGTTCAGCGCCTCGACGGTGAGCCGGAAGCAGTCGTCGATCGTCCCCGGCGCGAGGATGAACCGCGGGAACTCCCCGTGGCCCAGGTTCACGAGATGGGAGAGGTCGGATTGTTCGTGACGGGTCGGCTCGCCGGTCGACGGACCGACGCGCTGACAATCGGCGACGACGACGGGGATCTCGGCCGCCCCCGCATGGCCGATCCCCTCGGTCATCAACGAGAGGCCGGGGCCGCTCGTGGAGGTCATCACGCGGGCCCCCGCGTAGGAGGCGCCGAGGACCATGTTGATGGCGGCGAGCTCGTCCTCCGCCTGACGGGCCACGCCGTGGAACTGGGGGAGGTAGCGCATCAGATACTCCATGATCTCCGTCGCCGGGGTGATCGGGTACCCGGCGAAGAACCGTCCCCCCCCGACCACGAATCCCAGGGCGACGGCCTGGTTGCCCGTCACCAGAACCTGGTTGACCGCCTCCCCGTCCTCGACGGCCCATCGGCCGACGAGCTCGGGGCGGGCCGACGCCGCGTTCCGGCCGATGTCGAGGGCCGCCAGATTCTTCGTCAGCGCTTCCGCGCCGCGACGCTGGAACCGCTCCTCGATCACGGCCCGGGTCTGCTGGGGGTCGAACCCCATCATCACCGAGATCGCCCCGTAGGCGGCCGTGTTCTTGTAGATCGGCTGGCCGACCTGTCCTCCGACCAGACTGGCGAAGGGGAACCCGACCGCATCGGTGGCCTCGTCTTGGAAGGAGGAGGAGTCGTAGAGGACCAACCCATCGGCATCCAGCTCCTGCCGTCCGAACTGGATCGCCTCGCGATCGAACGCCACGACCAGATCGACCTCCGCCTTCATCGCGGCGATCGGGGACCTCGACGCCCGGACCGTGGCGTCGGCGTGGCCCCCGCGGATCCGGGAGAGCACGTTGCGGGCCGTGTAGACGAACAGCCCGCGCTTCCGGAAGTATCGGCCGAGCAGATCGGAGACCGTGAGCGTCCCGTCCCCGCCCTGCCCGCCGATCATCACGGCGAGGTCGTCGAGTCGATGGGCCGGACGGGGTCGGCCCGGGGTCGAGTCGGCCGGAAGCGGGAGCGAGCGGGCGGCGGGGGACGTCATCGAAAACCTTCCGAAGGGAATGTTCAGTTCCGGTGGCGATTTTCATCCGACGGGCGTATTTAAGGGTGGGGGCGCCGGCGACGCTGCCGACGGAGAATGGGCCTCGTTCCGGCGGTGCGCGTCGAGGGGAACACGTCCCCCGAACGGACCGGCCGTCGGCGTACGTTAGCGCGGAGCGTCCCGACCTCAACAAAGCCTTATGTCGTTCTCGACGATGAACGGCCCGAATGACTCCCGAGGCGCTCGTCGAGAATTTTCATGGGGAGACGGCCTCCCAGCGCCACTTCGCCGATCCCATCGTGTTCTGGGACGAGACCCTGCGCGATGGGGAGCAGATGCCCGGGGTACATTTCTCCCCGGAGGAGAAGCTTCGCATCGCCGAAGCCCTCTCCGACCTAGGGGTCCCATTGCTGAACGCCGGGATCCCGGTCGTTTCGTCTGAGGAGGCGAGCGCGGTGCGCCGACTCGCCGAGGCCGGATTGCGGAGCAAGATCCTCGCGGCGGCCCGGACCGTGCCGGCCGACATCGACGCGGTCATCCGATCGGGGGCGAGCCACATCGCGATCTTCGTGGCGGCCAGCGAGGTCCACCTCCGCTACAAGCTCAAGATGAGTCAGGAGCAGGTGCTCGCCGCTTCGCTGGCGGGGGTCCGTCAGGCGAAGCAGGCCGGCCTCCACGTGGCGTTCGTCACCGAGGACACCGTCCGGGCGCCCTTCGATTTCGTCGAGCGACTGTACAAGGCCGTCCTGGACGCCGGCGCGGATCGATTGGTGGTCTCCGACACGGTCGGGATCATGACCCCGTTGACCTTCCGGTGGTACCTCGAGGAGTTTCACCGGCGGGTCCGGCCGAAGGATTGGTCGGTCCACTGCCACAACGACTTCGGTCTCGCCGTCGCGAACACCTTGACGGCCCTCGAGGTCGGGGTCACGAGCCCCCACGTGTGCGTGAACGGTCTCGGGGAGCGGGCGGGGAACGCGTCGCTCGAGGAGACCGTCGTCGCCCTCGAGTCGCTGTACGGGATCCGAACCGGCCTGCGGACGGAGCGGCTCTACGAACTCTCCCGCCTCGTCGAGGAGGTCTCGGGCGTGCCGATCCCCGCGAACAAGGCCCTCGTCGGATACAACTCCTTCTCGCATGAGGCCGGGATCCACACCCACGGGATCCTCGCCCACACCCTCACCTACGAGCCGTTGCAGCCCGAGGTCGTGGGCCGCCACCGCCAGATGATCCTCGGCAAGCACACCGGTCGGGCCGCGATCGTGGAGAAGCTGAAGGAGCGGCACGCGACCGCCTCGGACGCCGTGATCTCGGAGCTCCTCCACCGGATCAAGTCGAGCTCCGAGTCGCGGGGAAAGCAGGCGCTCTCAGAGTTCCTGCTCGAGTACCGCGCCCATTTCGAGCATCCGGGGATCCCAGATCTCGAATTCTGGCGGCTCGCGCGGGAAGCCGGGGTCGCGGTCGAGAGCGGATGAGCGATTCCCGCGGCCACGGTCAGACGCTCGCCGAGAAGATCCTCGCCCGGGCCGGCGGCCTCGACCGGACCGAGCCCGGCCAGATCATCGAGGGGTCCGTCGACCTCGCCATGATGCATGAGCAGGGCGCGCAGACCGTGGCGCCGTTCGCCCAGATGGGAGCCGCCCGGGTGTGGGATCCGGAGCGGGTCGTCATCGCCATCGACCACTGGGTGCCGGCCTCCACGGAGGGGGCCGCGGTCCTCCATAGGATCCTGAGGAAGTTCGCGGCCGAGAAGGGCCTCCCCCACTTCTACGATGTCGGGAACCACGGCATCTGCCACCAGATCCTCGCCGAGAACGGCTGGGTCGTCCCCGGCGATCTCGCCGTCGGCACCGATTCCCACACGAACATGCTCGGCGCCATGGGGGCCGTGGCGGCGGGGATCGGACCCACCGAGATGGCCGCGGTCCTCGCGCTCGGCAAGATCTGGCTGAAGGTCCCTGAGACCGTCCAGATCCGGGTGACCGGCCACCTCGGGAAGGGGGTGACGGCGAAGGACCTCGTCCTCCGGGCCCTCGGCGAGGTCCGGACCACCGGGGCCACCTACAAGTCGGTCGAATTCTCGGGTCCTACGATCCAGGGCCTCTCGATGCCGGAGCGCTTCACCCTCTGCAACATGACCACGGAGATGGGGGCGAAGTGCGGGATGGTCGAACCGGATTCGACCACGTTCGCCTACTTAGAGAAGATCGCGAAGCACCCCATGCACCCCCTGACGGCGGACCGGGACGCCCAACACGAGCGCGAGATCGGCATCGACGTCGACGGGATGCCCCCGATGGTCGCCTGCCCGTACTCCCCGGACAACGTGCGCCCGCTCCCCGAGGTCGTTCGGGAGCACGTGAAGGTCGATCAGGCGTTCCTGGGCTCGTGTACGAACGCCCGGATCGAGGACCTCCGGGAAGGCGCGGCCCTGATGAAGGGGGCCAAGGTCCACGCCGGAGTGCGCTTCATCGTCTCCCCCGCCTCGACGGAGATCTACAAGCAGTGCCTCGCGGAGGGCATCGTCGACACCTTCACGGACGCCGGCGCGGTCTTCACCAACTCGAGCTGTTCCGCCTGCTTCGGAGGGAACATGGGGATCCTGGCGCCCGAGGAGGTCTGTGCCTCGAGCTCCAACCGCAACTTCCCCGGCCGCATGGGCGCGAAGGAGGCCCGCATCTACCTCATGAGCCCCGCCGCGGTGGTCGCCACCGCGATCGAGGGCGAGATCGCCGACCCGCGGGACTACCAGTAGGTCGGTCGCGATGCGCTCGGTGCTAGAGGGCCGGGTCTGGGTCCTGGGGAAGGACGTCGACACCGACCAGATCATCAGTGGAAAGTACCTCACGATCATTGATCCGGAGGAGCTGAAGAAGCACGTCTTCGAGATCGCGCTCCCGGAGTTCGCGGCGGCGGCGAAGCCGGGGGACATCGTGGTCTCGGACGAGAACTTCGGGTGCGGCTCGAGCCGGGAGCACGCCCCGGCGGCCCTCAAGGCGATCGGGGTCCAGGCGATCCTGGCCGATTCCTTCGCTCGGATCATGTTCCGCAACGCGATCAATCTGGGGCTCCCCGCCATCGAGGCGCGCGGCGTGCGCGAGCTCTTTTCGAAGGGGGAGATCGCCCGGATCGAGCTCGCCAAGGGGACGATCACCAACGTCTCGACCGGCCGATCGATGCGATTCCCGCCGTTGCCCTCGCACCTCCTCGAGCTGCTCGAGGCCGGAGGGCTCGTCGAGACGGTGCGAAAGCGCCTGATCGCCGAAGGGAAGTCCGCCGGATGAGCCCGTCGGGATACTCCATCGTCCTCCTGCCGGGGGACGGGATCGGCCCCGAGGTCGTTCGGG
>DASYZN010000033.1:0-6623 GCA_035946105.1 Thermoplasmata archaeon
GGACGACACCGCGGGCCCGCCCGAGGTCCAGGTGCGGACGCGGTGGTGGTAATAGGTGGGGGCACCGGGATCGCGAAGGGCCTCGAGGGCCCTCTCGAGCTTCTCCGGTTCGAAGGCGTCGTCGTCATCGAGGAACGCGAGATACTCCCCCCGCAGCCTCGGGAGGACCGATCGGATCCATCGACCGATCGGACCCGAGGCCAGGTCGAGGACCTCGAGGCGCAGCCCGTCGAGCTCCCTCGAGACCTCGGGGGTCCCGAGGTCCTTCAGGAGGAAGACCTCGAAGTGCCGGCGGTCGAGGGTCTGGTGGGCGATCGACCGGAGGGCGTCCTCGACGAACGACCGCCGCCCGTGCGCGAGGACGACGACCGAAATCGAGGGATTCGACGGCCCGCCCGGACCGGCGTCGGGCGGAGCCGCCGCGCTCGAGACGTGGGCCACGCGCCTAGGCCCCGACGCGGAGTTCGACGGCCGCGGAATGGCTCTCGTAGGTCCTGGGATCGGTCCCGCCCTCGCCGACGAGGAGGACCGCGTGGTCCCCGAACGCCGGGGCCGCCGCGCCGAACTGGACCCAGCCGCCTTGGAACGCCCCGGCGAGACAGGCCGATGCGTCGATCATCCGGGAGGTCCCGGGGAGGACGATCCCGGCGAACGGATCGAACCGTCCGGGGCCATAGGAGCCCCCGGCGACGATCCAGCCGTTCCCCGGGAGGGCGACGATCGCGTTCACCCATCCCGAGGCCCCGACGAGGGCGGGGATCGGCGGCCCGAGGGTGGACCCGCGGAGCGACGCCACCACCGCCGGGCTCCCGCCGACGAGCCACGACGTGCCGTTCCAGTCGATCGCGTACACGCCCCCCTCGGCGAACGGACTCGCTTGGAGGAGGTCGGTGAACCGTCCGTTCGAGAGCGTCCCGAAGACGCCGAACCCCCCGACGAGCCACGCGGTGCCGTTCCAGCCGACCATCTGGACCCAGTCGCCGGGAGCATTGTTCGGGATCAACGGGGTAAGGTCGGTAGCCGTGCTCCCCGAGAGGTAGACGAGCGCGGCGCCGCGCGAGCTGTTGCCTCCGAGGAGCCAGCCGTGTCCGTCCCATCCCGCGATCCAGATCCCTTCGCCGAGGAAGTAGCGCCCCACCTCGGGCGTGAGGTTCGTGAACCGGTCGCCCGTCCAGGAGACGGCGGAACCCTCGGAGTCTCCGCCGATCGTGGTCTGTCCCGCCAGGAGCCATCCCGACCCGTTCCAGACCACCGGGAAGACGCCCCCGCGGTCGAAATAGGCCCCCCCGACCGGCGTGAGGTCCGTCCCCGAGGGCGTCGACGGGGTCACGACCCCGATCGCCGGCAGGCTGTCGAACGGCTGGTGGTGCTGGGCATAGTAGGAGACCCCACCGAACACCACGGAGGAGGCGTTCGATCCGAACGCCTGCACCGAACCATGCGAGAACGAATCGGGTAACTGGGGGGTCACGTTGGTCGCGCCCAGGACGATCCCCGGGCTCCCCGCGCACACGAGCGGGGTCGGGAGGGCGGCCGCAGGCCCGTGGGGCAGTCCGTAGAACGTGGGGCCGGCGATAATCGCCGTCACCAAGGCCATCGCCGCCAGGGTGGCCCAGTCCGGGCGGCGCATGGAAGCGATTCGACCGTCCGCATTCTCTTATCCTTTCCGACTCCCGTGCCCCAACCCGCGAACGACCCCGAGGGCGAGGCGCGGCCGGACCAGCGGACGAGGGATCGGTGGGGCGAGGACCGGGGGCGGGGCGCGTCGAGGGAGGTCCCTCCTATCCACGACGCTTCGGGGCCCGCCAGGTCTCCGAGCCGCTGCCCCCGGCCCCCCCGAGGCCGCCGCCCGGGGTCGAGGAGACGCCGGATTTCTCGCGGATCGATTTCGTTCGCCTGTGGGCCGGGCGCGACCGGGTCACCGAGGTCGAAGGGGCCCTCCTCACCGAGGGACTCGCCCGGGCGCCGGACGGACCGATGCTCGAGATCGGGACCGGCGGAGCCCGGCTCACGCCCTATCTCCTCCGTGGGAACCGGCACGTCGTCGCCACCGACGCGACCGTCGGCCTCCTCAGCGCGCTGCCGAGGTCCGCGGTCGGATCGATCCCGAAGGTCGGGGCGAACGTCTACCACCTCCCCTTCCGTCCGGCGACGTTCGCCGGGGTCGCGATGATCCGGGTGTTCGGCTTCCTCACCGACCCGGGGGCCGCTCTCCGGGAGATCCGTCGCGTGCTGCGGCCCCAGGGGATCCTCCTGGTCTCGTTCGAGCCGCACCCTTCGGTGGGGAGCCTTCTGAGCGATCTCAAGATCGGACTCGCCGGCGCGACCGCCCCTCGGGGACCGACGATGACCTTCGCCCGAGACGCCGTGGTTCCCGTGCGTCCGAGCGCCTATCCCGCCTGGTCCTCGACCCGCCGATACGTCGCGGATCTCGTCGAGGCGAGCGGGTTTAGGGTGGAGTCCGACCGACCGTGCGGCCTCGAGGACCTCGCCGGGCTCCGCTCGCTGCCCGCCAGCGTCTTCGCCGGTCTATCGAGAGCGCTCTCCCGGCTCGGGGGGTTCCCGAGCCGGTTCCTCGTCCTGCGGAACGTGTCCGAGGCGACCGAGCCTCGGGCCGTCGGCCCTAGCCGATCGGGGGACACGACCAGCTGACCTCGGCGAGGGCGCCGGCCCCGGGACCCTCGACCGGGTCGGCCCCGCCGACGCCCCCGAACAGGAGGAGCGCGCTGGGCGCACGTTCGACCCACCGTCCGTCCTGGATCCAGCCCCCTCCGAACGCAGCCGGCAGCTGCCCGGAGAGGTCTCGAACCGCCGGCGATGGGCCATTCGATACCCGATCGAGCAACGGACGCACCTGGTCCGGACCGAGAACGACGCCGCCCCCCACCAGCCAGCCTCCCGGATAGGCGACGACGGCGTTGATCCAGCCGGACGTCCCGCTCGGGAGCGCGGGCGCGCCCGTGATCGCGTCGCCGTCGATGAAGGCGATCGACGCCGGCGAGCCCCCGACGAGCCAACGGCTCCCGTTCCAGTCGCCTCCGTAGACCCCGCCCCCGGAGAACGGGGAGGCCGGGTATAGGTCGACCATCGGCGCGCTCGGGACGTAGGCGCTCAACACCCCACCCCCTCCGAGCAGCCAACCCGTGCCGTTCCAGCCGACCCACTGGACCCAGTCGCCGGCCCGGTTATGCGGGATCTCTGTGGAGAGGTCGACGAGCCGCTCCCCGACGAGGTAGACGGCGGCGGCGCCGGAGCTCGAGCTGCCGGCGATCAGCCATCCGGTCCCGTCCCACCCGGCCGTCCAGATCCATCCCCCCTGGAAGTACGGGGCGACGTCGGCCGACCGATCGGTCGTCCGGGAGCCTTCGAGGAAGACGAGGGACGGGCCGGACGCGCCGGTCGAATTCCGTTGCCCGCCGATCAGCCAGGCGCTCCCGTTCCAGACGACGGGATAGAGGCCGCCGGCCGGGAAGAACGGCGCGACCCGGGCGGTGAGATCCTGCGGGGTCCCTCCCTCGAGCGGCCAGGCCTCGAGGGCGGGCGTGGTCGCGTAGACCCCGCCGACCCGGTGGTAACTTCCGACGCCCCCGATCAGCACCGTCGTCGTGTTCGCCCCGAGGATCTGGATCCCTCCCGAGCCGAACGCCGAACGGATCGTCGGCGAGCCGTCGCGGATCTGCGGGTCCGTCGGCCCGATTCCGGCGCATCCCGGCCCGCCCGGCGAGATCGGAGGGTACCAGACGATCGAGGTGCCGAGAACGAGGGCCAGGGTGCCGAGAGCGCCGAAGAGCCCGATCGCTTTCCGGTCGGCCCCGAGCGGGGGATGCGGCATCCGATGTCGGCTCGGCCCCCGTTCGGATATTCCTTTGGGGCTCTCGAGCGAGGCAATGGCCCGGGGAGATCGGTCGGCGTCCAAGAGCTCCGAAGGGTTCGGTCGATCGCCCGGGCGAGGACGAGGGGCCTGCGCCCCTTATCTCGGGAGCCGAACTGAAGGGCGTGGGGTTCTCCCCATGGGGTTCGATCGGGCCGCGCGCCCCCCAGATCATCGGACGCCTCGGAACCTGCGGCGCGGACGCCTCTCCGCAGGACCCCGCGGGATCGCCTTCAGCGCAGGCGCTCTCCTCGTGGGCCTGCTCTTCTTCCTCCCCGGTTCGCTCGTCCACGGGCCGCCGAATGCCGGAGGACCGAGGACCGAGGGGGGCGAGGGGAACCGAAACCTCCCCGCCCCGCCCCCGGCCGCCGTCGCGGGTGGGGGGGAGGTCAGCGTCTATACGGACGATGCGAGGGCGTTCAACACCTCCGAGCTCTCGTCGAACCTGACACTCCCGACGTTGCGGGGCATGGTCTCCGGCACGGCCGACATCTGGCTCTACGAACCCCTCACCACCGCCCGGGTCGTGGGGGTCGGCATCGCCGTCTCCGCCGGTCCGATGGGTCCGTCGGCCTACGCCGAATGGGGAACATGGGGCGGTCCCGGGGGTTCGAACACGACGGTGAACCGGTCCCTTCCGGTCCCGATCGGAACGCCGGTACGCCTCGACATCGCCCTCGCCCATGGCACCGACTGGCGGTTCACTCTGAACGGAGCCTCGGTCCCGGAAACTTCGACGGGCCTCGTCGATCTCGGCGTGTCCCGGGGCGATACCCCCGGGGGGATCCCCGCGGCTGGATTGCCGGCCGCCGCGCCGCAGATCACGGTCCGATCTTCCGATCCGATCGAGATCGGCCCGATCAATTGGTCCGAGGTTCTGTCGTTCGGTGCGCGGTCCGCAAGGGTCGCCGCGGGCGATGGACTGCTCGCGAGCTCCGGGAACGCGTGGGGGGTGATCGGCGAGGATCAGCAACCCTCTCTCCCGTCGGACCGGATCTCGGAAGGCGCGGGCCTCGCGCCCCTTCCGACGGGGACGAATCTCTGGGGGATCGGGAACGTGAACTTCCCGCCGATCGCCGCGTGGACCAGCGAGAATCCGGTCACGTTCTCGACCCCGGGGAGTGCCCTCGAGCTCTCGGTCCCGGCGGCCCGGACCGCCGCGGGCGGTCCGATCGGCCTCTGCCAGGAGCTCCTGGAGCCCCTGGTCGGCGGACCCTGGATCACCGAGGGGGCGTGCTGGTTCGACGGGGTCGGGGTGCGCTCGTACCTCGCCCTCACCCAGGCGAACGGTCCGGCCTACCAGGTCGAGACCACGGCCGCGCTCCCCTCCGCGGGATCGAACGCCCTCCTCGCGCTGCGCGATCTCGGCGGAGGAACGTGGCGCGCCTCCGTGAACGGGGTGAACCTTACGGACCCATCGGGGAACGCCTCGTTCTTCGCCGGTTCCGATCGGTCGAACGCTTCCTTGGGGCCGTACGGGGCCCTTCGAGGCTACCCGAACGCGGCCCTTCCCGATCGGCTCGACTTCCCCGAAGCGATCCTGATCTACCCCGACGGCCGGGCTTCCGCGGCGGTACTACCCCCGGAGGGCCGGATCGCGCCCTCCGATGCCGTGCCACCCGCCGACGTCGAAGGAAGGGAACAGAACCTCTCGCTCCCGCCCGGGGCGATCGAGGTACGACCCGGCCAACCCTCTCAGCCGTTCGAGACGCCCCTCTGGGGCGTTCCGACGCTCGCCCCGCTTGAGGTGGGCGCCCCGGCGACGGTCGCCGCCGCCCCCGTCTCGGGGGTCGCCCCCTTCGCCGTAAGGGTCACCGATACCCACGGCGACCCCGTGGCAGGCGCCGAGGTCTCGCTCTCCGCCCCGAGCGGGGCGGGAACCGTCTCCACCAGCTCCTCGGTCACCGATCCGAGCGGGCGCGTCTTCGTCACGTGGTCCCCGATCCGCCCTCAGGGGAATTGGACGCTCACCGTGCGGGCGGTCCAAGTGAACTATAGCTCGGCGTCGGCGACCGTCGATCTCGTGGTCCGCCCGACGGTGACCCCGTTCGGTCCGATCGGATGGATCGGCCCTCCCCTGATCGTCCTCGCGGCGGTCGTCGTCGCGACCGCCCTGATCCTCCGATGGCGGAACCGCCGTCCGATCGGATCCGCGCCGCGGTCCGACCCCGGCGGGTCCGACCCGACCGGGCGACGCCGCCCCGACGAGCCGAATGGAAATCGTGCGAAGGTTCATACCCTCGGGTAGGAGTGCTCCTCCATCGCATGCCTAAGGTCAGTCGGCGACACCTCGCGGGCGCGTTCGTCGGGGGCCTCGTCGGGGGGATCCTGGTCCTGATCCTCGCCTCGGCCTACTCCGTCCAGGGCGGCTTCACCGTCTGGGACCCGTACTACGGGATCGGGGGCGTCCTCGGATACACCGGCAATACGGCGTTCGCCGTCGGGCTTTTCGTCGATCTGCTCATCCCGATGGTCCTCGCCTTCCTCATGGTCGGGGTCCTGTGGGTCCTCTCTCGGACCCCCTTGAGGTTCCTCGAGTTCACGAGCCCGATCCGCGCCGGGGCGGAAGGGGCGGCCGTCGGGGTCCTCGTCTTCTTCCTCTTCTACGTCCCCGTGATCGAGGACATCACGCACCACCCGATGCTCTCGGCGATCATGCAAGCCCTCGAGTTCGGGTTCGTCGAACACCTCATCTTCGCGGCGGCCACCGGGATCGTCATCTACCTTATCGGAGGGCCGGTGACGTTCAAGC
>DASYZN010000034.1:0-11939 GCA_035946105.1 Thermoplasmata archaeon
CGGTCTGGTCGTCCCCGGCGGTCGACGCCGCGAGCCGCACGGTCTGGGTCACGACGGGGAACGGAGGCACCTACGGCCAATCCATGGTCGCCCTGAACGCCACCACGCTCGCCCTGAAGGGGTACTGGACCGATCCGGACATCAACAACGACGCCGATTTCGGCGCCGGGGTGACGGTGGTCGCGCGCCCCGGGCAACCGACGCTCGCCGTCAGCACGAACAAAGACGGATGGGTCTCGGCGCTCAGCAGCCAGAACCTGAGCTCCTCCGGGCAGAGCGGCCCCGTCTGGAGGGACCGGACGACGACCCTCCCGGGACCGTCGACCTGCCACCTCAATGGGATCGCGATCGCCCCGGCGGCGTTCGACGGGCGATCGATCTACCTTGGCGGTTCGATCACGACCGTCCTCGGGAGCCCCGCCGACGGATCGGTCCGGGCAGCGGACCCGGGCAACGGATCGTTCGTCTGGCAGACCCCGACGAGGGGCTCGGTCTACGGGGGCGTGGTCGCGGGCGGAGGCCTCGTCGTCGACGTCTCGACCCGGCTCAACGTCACCGGGTTCGACGGATCGGGTTGCCCCATCTACCTGGGTTCGAACAACGCCTGGCTCCAGGTCCTGAGCGCCTCGAACGGGAGCGTGCTCTACGAGCACTACTTCCCGCACCGGTTGGCCGTCGCCCCGGCGATCTCGGACGGACGGATCTACGTGACGTCGGGTCCGGCGGATGCCACGAGCTGGACGACCCAGCCCAACCACGAGGGCCATGTCTTCGCCTTCGGGGTCCCGCTCGAGAGCCGACCGACCCTCGTCGGCAGCGGCTGGACGAACGACACCGCCGTCTCTATCCGGCTCTCGGGGAGCGCCTCGGGGGGTTCGCCGTACTACAACTGCAGCGTCCGATCCCCCGGGGCCCTATCCGTGGTCGTCGGATCCCCCGCCACCAACGGGTCGACCTGCGACGGGGCGGCACCGACGAACGTCACCTACCTCATCGCCAACGGCACGTTCGTCGGGTACGCGAACGCCACGGATGCCCTCGGGGGATCGGCGAGCCGCGCGTTCGCCGTCCAGCTGAGCGAGCGGACCACGTGCAGCCCGACGAGGTGCACCCGGACCGAATGGTACGCCGTCGGATTGCCGGGCGGCCCCCCGATGGGCTGCCAACCGACGAACTGCCGCAACGTGACGACCCCCGTTAGACCGACCTACGCCGTCGTCTTTCACCAGGAAGGCCTCGCGATGGGGAGCCTCTGGACCGTCGACCTGAACGGGACCTCGGTCTCGACCTCCCTTTCGAGCGAGACGTTCCTCGAGGGGAACGGATCGTACGACTTTGCGGTGGGTCCGGTGGGCGGCGAGTTCCCGAACCCCGGCACGGGAACCGTCCGGGTCCTCGGCCAGGCCGTCTCGATCCTGATCCGCTTTGCCTCCGCGCCGGTCTATCCGATCGACTTCCTCGAATCCGGACTCCCGAACGGCACGGACTGGTGGGTGATCTTCGATGGGGTGGAACACGACTCGTTCTCGCCCGACCTCACGATCTCGGCCGCGAACGGGACACATCGCTACAGTGCCGCGACCCAACCGGGGTGGTCGACCTCGAACGCCTCCGGCGAGGTGCAGGTGCTCGGTCGTCCGGTCCGCGTCGACCTCGCCTGGGTCGGGGGACCGGAGGGGTACCCCGTGACGTTCCTGCCGACCGGACTCCCGAGCGGATCGACCTGGAGCGTGACGTTCCGATCGACGACCGAGAGCGGCGATGGCGCGCTCGTCTTCTCGGACACCCCGAACGGGTCGTTCGGGTTTTCCATCGGACCGGTCGCCGGCGCCCTCGCGTCGCCGGTCGAGGGCACAGTGTCCGTACACGGGGGCGCCGTCCATGTTTCGATCTCCTTCCATTCCCATCCGAAGGAACCGCTCGCGCTCGGCGGGGCGAGCGAGGTGGAACTCGTCGCTGGGGCGATCGGGGCGGCCGTCGTGGTCGCGCTGGGGACCGTCGGACTCCTGCGGCGACGCCGTCGCTCGACGCCTCCGATTCGGCCCGCGACGCCGTAGTCGGTCGGTACCCGCGGCTTCGGCCCTCGTCGTTCGGGATCCGCCCTGTCTAGGCCGGCCGGGGCGATCTTCGCGCCCTTCCGTTGGCCCGAGACGTCCTCTTGAGGGATCGTCCCCGCGAGCGGCCGGCCGGGCGGTGAGGAGTGTTTCATCGCCCCCCATCGAGGCTTATCTACGAGCGGATCCCGTCGCCGAGGCGAGCGACCATGAGCGGCGAAGTCGGCCATTTTGAGATCCCCGCAGACCAACCCGAACGCGCCCGAAAGTTCTACTCGAAGACCTTCGGGTGGAAGATGAACGTGCTCCCGGGCATGGACTACACGATGGTGAGCACGGGTCCCGTCGACGAGAAGGGGATGCCGAGCGCCCCCGGGACCATCGGCGGAGGGATCGGGACCCGGGGGGGGCACCTCACCCATCCCGTCGTGACGATCATGGTCGAGGACATCTCCGCGACGGAGAAGCTCGTCGAGAAGAACGGCGGGAAGGTCCTGCAGAAGCGACAGGCGATCGGCGACGGGACGATGGGGTTCACGGGATACTTCCGCGACTCGGAGGGCAACACGGTGGGCCTCTACGAGTGGGGGAAGGCCTGAACGGGCTCCCGATCTCCCGCCGCACCGCGCTGGGGCCGAAGGGCCAACGCTCAGGTGGGTGACCCCCCGACGGATCTCATTGGGCGGGGAGGAACACCGTGGCCCACCGCGTCGCCGATCGCCCCGGTGGCCGCCCGCTGGAACGAGGCGCCGGAGGAGGGGAGGCGATCAGCGGGGAACGCTCGCCTCGAGCCGTTCGAAGTAGGCTTCGGCCTGCTCGGCGAGCCATCGGAAATCTTCCCAGGAGCCGATGCGCTGGTGGTAGCGCTCCATCAGGTGCTGTTGGATCGGCTCGAAGCGCCGCCAGTCCGACACCACGAGCCGGCCCAGGGCGCGGATCGCGAGGTCCTTCTCGATCACCTCGGAGCGGGTGAGGGTCCCGAGGATCTGGTAGATGAAGGCGAAGTTGCGCGCCTCGAGGTCGGCGATCGAATCGTCGAAGGCCGCCGGCCCCTGCTCCGCGAGGATCCGCGAGGCGTCGTGCATCGCCTTCCGACGGCGCGCGAACGATTCGTCGGTGAGCTTCTCGAGGACGGCGATCGCCACGTTCCCCCGGTACTCCCGGGCGGCATGCTCGATCAGGCGGGTGTTCTGCCGGAGCTGGAGGACGACCAGGAGCGCGGTCACCACCACGGCGATCGAGGCGCCCGCGCTCAGGATGAGGACGACGTCGGAGAGTCCGACCATGCGAGCCGCCGCCGATTCGTACGGCACCGACCCTTAACCCCTTCCAGACCCTCGACCTGCCTGGGTCGACAGGGGAAGGGGGCGCGGCGGGGGTCCCTTCTGCGGCCCGCCCAGGTGGCCGCGCGACCGGGGAATCGATCGGGCCCGGTTCGGACAGGCGCCCGGACCGATGGGACCGACCCCGGCGGCCCGCGGTGATGGCCGGGCGGCGCGGTCGCGCCCTCCGTCGACACCGCCTCGTCGCAAAGTTCATACCCTCCATTCCGCGTCTTTTCGCCCGAGATGACCCGGATCGGGGGTCGCCAGGTCGCCGCGGCGTTCGCGGCCGGTCTCGCAGGTGGGGCCACCGTCCTGCTCCTCGCCTCCGCCTACTCCGTGGAAGGGGGCTACGGCTTCCTCAGCCCGTACCAGGGGATCGGTTCGGTCCTCGGCTTCTCGGGGACGACGGGCCTCGCCGTCGGATTCCTGGTCGATTTCCTGATCCCCATCGTCGTGGCCCTCGTCATGCTCGGCGCCCTCGCCGCCCTCTCGTTCACCCGGTGGAGGCTGCTCGAGTTCACCACGCCCCGGCGGGCCGCCTCCGAGGGCGCGTTCGTGGGACTCGTCGTCTTCACGGTGTTCTACATCCCCGTCATCGAACTCTTGACGAACCGCCCGCCGATCGCGGCGCTCACCACCTCGCTCCTGTTCGGCTTCGTCGAGCACATCGTCTTCGGCACCGTCATCGGACTCGTCCTCTTCGCGGTCGGGGGACCTGTCCGGTTCCGGGTCCCCTCCCTCTACCTCCCCGGCGAGGGGCTTTCGGTTCCCGAGCCGGGCCTGCCGCCCGCCTACCCTCCGCCGGGGAACTGGGCGATGCCACCCGTGGCCCCGAGTGGGCGCCCGGAGGGAACGACCGGGGCGTCCGGGGGCTCAGGGCGGGGCGACCGGTCCACCGACGAGCCGGTCGAGGCTCGTCTTCGATAGGCTCGGTACGGGGCCCTCCTACCGGGAGGCGGGCCGTCCGGATGGGCCGTGGACCGAGAGGGCTCCCCAGCAGGAAGACCGGCCGCATCGGAACGTGCGCCGATGGAGCGAGCTGGGGGATCGGGCTACGTCGGTGGCCCGGGCACCCGGCGCACTTCCCCTCCGGAGCCCCACGCGATCATCAGCACCGAACCCGCAAGGGCGACCAGGGCGAGCCCGCGGTCGAGAGCGCCCCCCGAAGAGTTCCCGAGGGCCAGAAAGATCGCCCCGACGGTGGCGGTGCTCGCGATGGCGACGAACGTCAGGGCGGAGGCGAACCTCGACTTCCGGTCCGACCCTCGGAACGCCACCCGCATCGCCCATCCGGCCGCGCCCGCGACGCCCGCCCCGAGGCCGAGGTGGGCGACCAGAACGGCCGACATCAGGGGACCCAGGGGCCCGGCCGCCAAGATCCCGAGAACGCTCTCGGTGAATACGAGGGCGAGGAGCACGACGCCCCATCGACGGATGGAAGCGCTGGTCGAGCGGAAGGGCCCTTGGGGCCCCGGCGAAGGTTCGGCCATCGCGCCTGCGATCGCGCCCGTCCGGTTCACCCCGTGGGGATCGAAGACGGCCCCACGTCCCGGAGACTCGGTCGCCGCACGTCCGCTCGGGCCTCAACCGCTCGGGGGTCGCGCGATCGCTCGGCCGACGGATCCGCAGTCTCGGGAAGGCGCTACAGGCCCACTTGCGAGGCGACGGTCTTCCAGCGGGTCGGATCGACCTTGGCCGAGGCGAGGTCGGCGAACGCCTTGACCACCTCGGGGGGCGCCCCCTTCTTGAGCCCGCCGAAGAGCTCCGTGAGCTCGTGCACGTTCAGGGAGGGAAGCATCCACCCCAAGATCGCAAACAGCCGGTCGTGGGGCATGCCGCCCATGATCGTCGCGCGCATGGCGGCCATCTGTTCGTTCGTAAAGGTGCGGCGCATCAGCGGGACGAGCTCGTTCTCCTCGCGGTTCATATGGACCAGGTAGGCGGCGAACAGGTCGTTGGCCGATCGGTTCAACTGGCCGCCGGCCCGGACCCGGGCCGCCGGGTCCGACAATCCGAGGAGCTCGTGGGCGGATCCGGCCAGGGCCATCTCGCGCCGGGTGAGTTCGTGGTGCTCCTCGATCAGGGTCGTGATGAGGCCGTTGTTGAACTGAGTCACGGGCGGGAAGACGGTGCGCTCCTCCTCGTCGGCGTGGTCGTGCAGGACGCAGAGGATGCAGCCGGCGGACCTCGCCAGGGCGAAATCGTGCTCCAGGTCGGTGACGAGAGCGGTCGTCGCGGAGAGATCGGAAAAATCGTTGGTCTGCATCCGGTTGCCGAGCGAGTAGATCATCGCGCGCAGGGCCTTGTGGATCGGCGTGAACAGGTCCTCGGTGGCTTCCATGATTACCCCGGGTCTCTCGCGAGACAGCGGCGGTGACTCCTACGGCCTCTTAGATATTGCTCGCGACCGGGGCTAGAAGCGACCGGTCGCTGTCTCCCCCAGAACGGCCCAGTCGGCGTGTCGAATACGGTTCCTCGCCTCCCTCCATGGGATGGAGGCTCGCAGCGGCCATCCTTCGACCCTCGCAACGACGGCCCCCGACCCGGCTTGAAGCCGGAGCGCGAGGTCGCGTACCCGTCCGGACCGAGTTCCCTCATTCGGACCCGTCCGGTGCGACCGGACGAGCCGCACCCGGCGGTCGACGGAGGACCGTCGCCCGGCAAAGGGTCCCGCCAGCGTCCATGGGCGCGGCCAGATTCGAACTGGCGATCTTCACCATGTCAGGGTGACGTCATGACCACTAGACTACGCGCCCGCGCGCTCGGGACCTCGGCCGGCTTCTAAACCCTTCGGGGCGAGGAGGACCGGGCCACTCAGGCGTAGCCGCCGCCCGGGGAGTTCCCCGGGTCGGCGTGCTCGTTCCAGGTGTAGTAGCCCATCGATTGGCGCTGGGACTCCGTGACGTCGCGCTTGAGCCCTCCCTGGAGAGAACCGTAAACCGCGGTGATCTGCTCCTCGATCGATCGGGCCCTCCCGAGCGCCTCCCGGACGTGGGAGGCCTCCAGGTGATCGCTCCCCGAGATCGCCGCCAAGTCCCCCGCGGTGCGGATGAGCCCGCCGAGCTCCCTCAGCCGCAGGGTGAGCGCGTGCTTGCGTCCGTCGTGGACCTCGGCGCGCCGTCGGGCCTCCTGGATCAGCTCGAGGACGGCCTCCTTGGTGGCCGGCCGAAGCCGCCCGTCCGTCGCGATCTCCTGGGCGCAGAACTGGGCGAGCCGCATCTGGTTCGCCTCGGTGTCCGGCATCGTCGTGTCGAGGAGGATCTCGTACCCTCCCCCGGCGATGCGCGAGCGCAGCGGGGAGAGGATGTGGTGGAGGTCCTGGATGTTCGAGGCGGCGACGAGGATGAAGTCGCACGGGACGCCGTCGACCCGCACCGCCGCGCCGCCGGACTGGGGGTTGCGGCCGGTGATCGGGAAGCGCTTCTCCTGCATCGCGGTCAGGATGTGGCGCTGCAGGTGCCCCAGGTGCGGGAGCTCGTCTATGAACAGCACCCCCTCGTGGGCCTCGTGGATCGCCCCCGGGATCGTCCGCTCGTAGGGCGCGGTCCCGAGCTGCGGATGGCCCCCGTACGGGTCGTGGCGCACATCGCCCAGGAGCTCGGTCTCGCTGGCCCCCGTCGCCATGACGAACGGGGTCCGATCGAGCTTCACCAGGACCTTGCGAGGGCTCTCCTTCTGCATCGAGCGCCGTCGTTCCAGCGCCCGCTGGTCGAGGACCTTGATCTGGTCGCCGGCCCGCTCGTAGGCGACGACCTCCTCGACCCCGTTCTTCAGGCGGGTCGTCCGGACCGACTCGGTCGGGTTCCCGCCGGGGCTCACGGTGAGCTCGAGGATCCCTCCGACGAGGTCGCGGAACGGGTTCCCGCTCCCGGTGACGCCGGGCACCAGCTGCTTCAGGTTCCCGCAGCTCGGGCAGTAACGCTCCTGGGGGTGCGAGTAGAAGCTGCAGCGAGGGCATCGGTAGCCGAGCCGCTCGGCGACCGAGGCGGGAGCGTCGAGGGGCCGGATGAGCTCCCCCTCCGTCCCCCGTTGCGCCTCCCGGTCCCGGGTGACCTCGTCCCGGCTCACGACCTCGACGGACGGGCGTTCGGGGTTCTCCGGATTGTGCACGATGCGGATCTCGGTCTTCGGGCGATCCAGGTGGAGCGCCAGCGCCTGGGCCGTCATCGACTTGCCGATGCCCGGCGGGCCGACGAGCAAAAGATGGCGGTGCTGGTAGGCGGCGACACGAGCGATCTCGACGGCCTTCTCCTGCCCGATCACCCGGGCCAGGGGGTCCGAGGGGATCGGTACGTCCTCGGTCGATTCGATCTCGTCGAGGCTCGTGACCGGCCGGCGTGTGGCCTCGTTGCCGGCGGAAGTGGGATCGCTGCTCACGATCGACCTCCGGGCGGATTCCTCCGACGGTAATAGGCTAGCGAGCGGACCGGCCGACCCCCGGGGCCGCCGACCCGCTCCCCCGGCCCCCTAGCCGGGGCGCGGGGTCATCGGGGCGCCGACGTCCGGGCGCGTGAGGACTCGGATGGTCTCCGGGAACTTCCCGATGGCGCCGAGGCGGTTCGCCACGACGGTCTCGATGTGCTTCTCCTGGGCCACGTCGAGGAGCCGCTGGCTCACGATCCCGTCGAAGACCACGGCCTTCGCCGGGAGGCTCAGCTGGGCGAGGGCGTCGATCATCTCCTTCACGGGGACCTCGAGCGCGACGGAGCCGTCCGGGGCGACGAAGAGGCACTTCGAGCTGTTCTCGAGGCTCCCGAGGAGATCGAAATAGTGTTGCACCTCGGGCGGAAGGACAGCGGGAGGCGGGGGCGGCGGCGGGGGCGGCATTCCTCCGCCGGCCCCGCGCCCTCCGCCGTCCCTCGGCGGGGGCGGGGGTCCGCGGTCCCCGCGGTCCTCGCGGCGCATCGGGCGGTCGTCGCGGCCGGGGCTCCGACCGGGACCTCCGCCGCCCCCGCCGCCACCGCCCCCACCCTCGGGACGGTCCTCCATCGGGGCTCGGGAGGCGCCCGTCGACTCGAACCCGGTCATCTCGAGGTACTGGTTGATCGGGATCTTGTTCCTCAGGCACTTGACGAGCTGCTTCTGGGTGAGCTCCTCGACCTCGCTCCCGCGCGGGGCCCGGGCGACGAAGTCGATGTCCATCGTCTGGAGCATCTCTCGGAGGATCAGCTCGCCGGCCCGGTCCCCGTCAGTGAACGCGGTGACCGTCTTCCCCCTCGAAAGGTCCTTCACCGTCTGCGGGACGCTCGTCCCCTCGACGGCGATGCAGTTCTTGATCCCACACTGCAGGAGGTTCAGCACGTCCGACCTCCCCTCGACGACGATCAGGGCGTCCGCCTGGTCGACGTTCGGACCGGCGGGCAGGTGCTCGGGGCCGTAGGAGGTGATCTCGTCGACCTGGACCGCCTTGCGGACGGACTCCGTGAGGTCGATGGCGACCCCCTTCGAGCTCTCCTGGAGCTTCGAGAGGATCTCCTTCGCCCGTTCGACGACCTTCTGACGCTTCGAGATCCGGATGTCCTCGACGGCGATCACCTCGATCTTCGCCCGGCAGGGTCCGATGCGGTCGACGGTCTCGAGTCCGGAGGCGAGGATCGCGGTCTCGACCTGGTCGAGGGAGGACGGGATGACGATCTCGCCCTCGCTCTTGCCCTTCCGCGAGTCGATGTCGACCTCGATCCGGCCGATCCGGCCGGACTTCTGCAGGTCGCGGAGATCGAGCTCGTCCCCGAGCAGACCTTCGGTCTGTCCGAAGACGGCCCCGACGACGTCGGGCTTCTCGATCACACCATCGGCGGCGATGCGGGCTCGGATCTGGTACTTGGCGGCGCTCGGGTCATTGCTCATGGTTGTTCATACCTCTTGGTTGGTGGTGGGTTTCGGTCCCCGGAACGGGGACGGACCCGGGGGGACGGCAGGACTAGGACGAGCGACCGCCGTCGACCACGAAGCGAGGGACACAACGACGAAAGCGTGCGAATAGCATGAGTCGCGGATCCTTTAGCTTGGGGCGACGGACGGAGCTAATCCTCCTTCCGCCTCCTGGGCACTTCCGATTCCGAGGAGCGAGTCGAGGTATTTAACTCGGGCGGCCGCGCCGAATCCCATCGGACGAGTCCGGGTACCGCGGACGGATCGCCCGGATTCTCGTCGGAGGCGACGCTGCCGAACGCGCGCAAACTCCTTAATACGGGACCCGGCTAGCGCGGCTCGGAGCAGAGTTCCAATGGCACGTCGGGTACCCCGCGTGGCGCGGCCGATCGCCTCCGATGACCCCGAAGCGGCCCCGGCGCCGAAGCTCGCCGAGGACGACTTCGTCCAATCGCTCAAGGCCGAGCTCAACCGGTCCCAGCGCACCCAGGGGAAGGAGGGCGCGGAGGACACCGCCCGGCGGGCGGAGTCGAACCAGCGGCTCCTCCAGGACCTCTGGGAGGTCCACAACCAGTTCGAGGAGATCTCCGTCCACCTGACGTTGGAGCCGTCCCAGACCCTCTTCGCGACGTTCGTCGAGTACCCCACGAAGTGGGCGTTCAAGGAGTCGTTCGACTTCGGGCAGGTCCGGACGATCGAGCTCCACGACCGGACCCCCGGCTGGCTCGGCTTCACCCTGCGGTTCTGGTACTACCGGACCAACGAGGGAAAGCCCCACCTCCGCGGGATCTACGAGTGGTGCGAAGGCGAAAGCTACCACAAGTACACCGGTTGGATGCGGATGATGAACCAGGCCGTCCTCTACGACGTCCACGAGGACGCGGTCGATTTCCGCCAGCTGCACCCGATCCTGAAGGACATCGTGGTGAGCTGGTACGGCTCCCACCTCGACCGATCGCCCGAGACGCTGATCGCGCACCTCAAGGAGAAGTATCCGAAGGGCGCCGCCTACTCGAAAGAGTCGTACCGCTAGGCCGGTTCGAGCGCCGGCGCTAGTTGCGCGACCAACCCTTCAAATATCGTCCGACCCCTCGCCGCCCCGGGATCCGGTCCTCGGCTGGGCGTCGCCGGGCGGGGACCCTCGGAGCTTGCGCGACCACCTGGTGGCCTACTTCGCCGAGCATCACAAGATCGTCGAGGCGGACGCGCTTCGGATCCTGCTCTCGGACCCCCAGCCGCTCCTGCTCTCCCGCCGCCTGATCGAGGAGGCGGGCCCCGAGAGCCCGTTCGTGACGATCGAGATGGTCGAACGGGTCGTTCGGGGGCCGCCGAAGCCGGTCGACCAAGCCCCCCGGCGGATTGTGGGCGCCGCCCCCCGGCCGACGAACGGATTCGCCCTGCTCACGGAAGGGTTCAATCCGCCGAGCGGCGCCGGACCGCTCGAGTCGTTCGAGGGGCTCTTTCGCTCCCGCTTCGACCAGCTCTCTCGCCTGTTGAGGGGGCGGGCCGATCTCCCCAACCACCGCTCGATCGCGGAGTTGAGGCGCTCCGAGGGGACCGTCTCATTGATCGCGATGATCCGGGAGGTCCGGGCGACGGCCGAGAAGCACCACCTCATCCTGCGTCTCGAGGACGGGACGGGCGCCATGGAGGCCCTCGTCCTCAGCGGCTCGCCCGCCGCCCGCTCGGTCTTCCTCCCGGACGAGGTGATCGGGGTCCGGATCGCCCTTTCCCGGGACCGCAAGCGGCTCGCCCGGGTCGACGCCGTCGTGCGCCCCGACGTGCCGAACGGATCGGCCCCGAGGCGGTCCGCCCGGCCGCACCGGGTCGTCTTCCTCTCCGACCTGCACATCGGGAGCCGATCGTTCCTCGAGGGTCCGTGGAGCGGGCTCGTCCGGTTCCTCCACGGCCAGGGGGCCCGGCCCGAGCTCGCGCAGGAGATCGAGTACGTCGTCGTCGCCGGCGACCTCGTCGACGGGATCGGCATCTATCCGAACCAGGAGCGCGACCTCGCGATCCACGACATCGTCGAGCAGTACAAGGCGCTCGGCCGGCGGCTCGCCGAACTGCCGAAGCGGCTTACTGTGGTCGTCGTCCCGGGGAACCACGACGCCGTCTGCCCGGCCGAGCCCCAGCCCGCGCTGCCGGAGGCGATCCGCTCCGAGCTCCCGGAGAACGTCCGCTCCCTCGGCAACCCCTCGACGTTCTCCCTGGAGGGGGTCGTCGTGGAGGCCTACCACGGGCGGAGCTTCGACGACCTCATCCCGGCGATCCCCGGCGCGAGCTACGCCCAGCCGACCGAGGTGATGAAGCGGATGCTCCTGATGCGCCACCTCGCGCCGATCTACGGCGGTCGGACCCCGATCGCCCCCCTCGCCCGCGACGGCCTCGTCGTCGACCCGGCGCCGGACATCCTGGTCACGGGCCACGCCCACACCTTCGGCGTCGACCGATACCGGGGCGTCCTGTTGCTCAACGCTTCGGCCTGGCAGGCGGAGACCGAGTACCAGCGGATGCGCAACCTCTCCCCGGTCCCGGCGCAGGCGGCGATCGTCGATCTGCGGGACCTCAGCCTGACCCAGCTCGACTTCACCTCCGGGGAGCTGCTCGCACCACAGGTGGCCGCGTGAGCCCGCTCCCCGTCGATTCGGCCGAGGCGAGCGGCGCGATGCGCTGGGTGGTCTGCGCC
>DASYZN010000035.1:0-7087 GCA_035946105.1 Thermoplasmata archaeon
CCCGCGCTCGTGTAGTTGCATCCCAGCGCCTGGGCCGCCTCGGCGAGCCGGCGATCGCCGGTCCCGACCACGAGCGATCCGCCGAGCGATCCGAAGGCTCGGACGAGCGGCGCGACCAGATCGAGATGCTGGACCGAGGCGACGAGCCCCAGTCGATCGGGGAGGCCCGAGGCCCGGATCGTTCGGGCGATCGCCAGGGGATCTCCCCCGGGGTGGCGCATCTCCACGAAGTACGTCGGCAGGGCGAGCCGCACGTTCGGGATCGGCGCGTGTCCGAGCACGACGAGCCCGTCGACCCCGGGCACCTCGTCCGGCGTCGGGAAGTCGCACGCCCCGAAGCAGGCCCGACTGACCACCACGGTCGGCCGCCCGGTGGCCTCCCGGATCCTCGCCGCGAGCTCGTGGGCGTCCCGGACGAGCCCGGCCGGGACCTGCACGGCGAGCTTCGTGTGCCGGCCCCGCCGAAGGGCCTCGAAGAGCGGCTCATCGACGGTCGCGAAGACCTGGGCGCTGGGGGAGCGCCGGACGGGAGGTCCTTCGGGATCGAGCAGCGCGTCGACCGATCGATCGCTCGGGCCGACGTCGCTGGGCCGCTCCATGTCGGAGCGAGCGTCCCGGCTCGCTAAGCCTTTGGGGGCGGTGCCGAGGGTTCCGATCCCTCGAGGATCGACAGCAGCCGGTCGACCGCGGACCGATTGTCCTCGTAGTGGAGCCGCTCCCGGGCCTCCGCGGGCGGGAGCCAGTCGAACCGCTCGTGCTCCTCGCTCAGCCTCGGCGACCTGGGCCCGTCGAGCTCGACGCCGTAGGCGTGCAGCCGCCATCGGCGCCCGTCGGGCCCGTCGAACCTCACCTCCCAGTCGAGCGGGAAGACCCGGACCGGGTCGGTCCACCCGGTCTCCTCGGCGAGCTCTCGACGCAGAGCGCTCACGAGGTCGACGTCGGTCGGTTCGACCTTCCCGCTGACCGGCACCCAGATCGATCCCCGGTGGGGGGGCCGTAGGAGGACGAGGATCCTCCGCGGATGGGCCGTGAACAGGTAGGCCTCGACGCACTCCTGGGCGATCGGACCCGCGCTACTCGGGGCCACCGGCCCCCCGTTTCGCGAGGAGGGCGAGGATCGCCTCGGCGGGAGCGCCGTTCGATCGCCGGAGCGCCTCGATCGCCTCGGAGCGTTCGACCCCGGCCTGCTCCATGACGAGGGCGATGTCGTCCTCCGGGGGACCCGACGGCGCCGCCGGGGCCGCCGCCCGGTCCGTCGGGCCGGGCCCGGGTCCCCCGGCCGACCGCGGCCGGATCTCGGGGTCGCCGACGACCTGGTAGGTCCGGACGCCCTGGACGGTCACGACGGTGACCTCGGGGGCCCGGAAGACGTGCTCCGACTCGCGGGTTCGGACGATGACCTCCTCGACGCCCTCGATCGGCTCGCTCGTCATGCCGAGCCGACGCATCATCATCTGCATCTGGCGGGCGTTGCGGGGGCCGCCGGGGATCATCGCGGGCTCCTCCTCCGACTCGGGTCCGGGGATCCTACCCCTCGTCGTCCGCGCCGCGGGCCGCCCGCATCTTCCGCTCGAGGTCGGGATCGGCCGGGATCTCGTCCTCCTCGGACGCCCCCCGGCCCCCCCGACGCCGTCGGCCGATCGAGGCGTCGTGGGCGCGCTGGACCTGGCTCAGGATGTCGTCGAGGGAGCTCGTGACGGAGGCGAAGAAGTTCCACCCCGTTTCCGTGGCGAAGAAGATCCCGCGGTCCGTGTGCAGCCGCACGTGGACCGTCGCGTCGCCCGAGCGGGCGGAGTGCGGGGAGACCTGCACGCTCAGGAGCGTCGGGCGGGCGTGGTGGGAGAGCCGGCGCAGCGACTTCGCGATCAGCTCGTCGAGCTCGGTGAGGGTCTCGGGATCCCCCGACCCCCTCAGCCCGTGGACCTGCACGTAGACGTCCTTGAGGGGCGAGCCGGCCACCGCCGCGTCGAGGCCGATCGACAGGCCCAAGAGGTCGGCCTGGGAGACGACCCCGGTCGGCCGCCCGTCCTCGACTAGGAAGACGCTCGAGACCCCGGCGGCCGCCATGGCGCGCGCCGCATCGCCGGTCGTCGCGGCGCGGGAGACCGTGACCGGGGGGCTATGCATGATCGAGCCGATCGTGATCTGGCCGGTGCCGCCGCGGGCCTTGCGGTCCCGCTTCCCGGGGAGCTCGGCGCGCCAGAGGACCTGGCCCAGGTCGGCGATCCCCACGGCGCCGACCAGGCGGCCCTTGCGGTCGATCACCGGCAGCGGATGCTCCTCGAGGAGCCGGACCTGGTTGAAGAGGGGGGCGCACGGGTCCTCCTCGTGGAGCACGAGGCTCGCCGGGCTCGCGACGTCGTCGACGTTGTGCCCGCTCATCGGGGCGAGCTTCGGCAGCACCCGGACGAGGTCGGTCCTCGAGACGATCCCGAGCAGCTCGCCCTTCTTGCCGACCACCGGGGCGCCGCGCAGCCCGACGGCGAGCAGCTGCTCGGCGATCTCGGGGTAGCGGGTCGTCGCCGTCACGAGGGGTGGGAGGACCATGAGGTGCTCGACCTTCGTCGACAGCGGGAGGTTCGTCCGCCGGGCGATCGACTCGAAGGTGACCATCCCGACCAGCCGGCGGTCGCGCAGGATCGGGACCTCGTGGATGTGCGCCTCGCGCATCAGGCCGAGGGCGCGGGAGACCGGCGCGTCGGTCGAGAGGGTGATCGGCTTCGCGGTCATCAGCTCCCGAGCGCTCGGCCAATCGACCTTCATGGGAAGTGCCTCTGAGGTCGGGACGGACTTAGCGGTTTGGGGTCCGCCGGCCCGGCGGCCCCCCGGGGGGGCGTCCGCCTAGCCGAGGTCCCGGGCCATCTGGTAGCCGTTCTCGCCGTCCGAGTAGTAGCCCCTCAAGAGGTCGGTGACCGAGAACCGGTATCGGGTGTCGAACCGGATCGCCGTGGCGTTGCCGACCCGGACCTCCAGGGTGGCCCTCCGAAGGCCCCGGGCGCGGCAGCGATCGAGGAACGCCTCCATGAGCGATCCCCCGATCCCGAGGATCCGGTACGGGCGATCGACGGCGAACATGAGGACGCGGGCCTCGCCGGGGACCTGGGTCACCCCGAGGAGGAATCCGACCGGGCGGTCGTGGGGGTCCGCGGCGACGAGGAACCCCTCCGGCCACGCCTGGCTGAGGGAATGGTAGAGCGAGGAGTCGTAGTGCTCATGCAGGGCCTCCGCGACGATCCGGGCGATCGGGGTCACGTCCGCGCCGCGGAACTCCCGCAGGGTGGCCGGGGGAGCGGCGAGGGGGAAGGCGGAGTCGGTGGGCCGCCCGCTCGACTCAGCGATACATCTCACCCGGCCCCGCGAGCTCGGAGGGCCGCGAGTTGGCGATCGCCCGCTCCTGCTGCCGCAGGGTCTTGCGGACCTCCGACTCGATCTCCTCGGCCTTCTCCCGCAACGGCTTCGTGTCGAGGACGAGCAGCGGGACGAGGGGATTGATCGACTCGATCACCTTCGCCGCGGCCCGGGCATCCGGGTAGTCCTTGTGTGCTTGCGCCACCATGCAGAGCACGGGGATCTGCCGGCCGATCGCCGCGAGGAGGAGGCCCCCGGCGAAGCCGGTGACCACGCCGTTCGCCGGCTCGAAGGAGTACTTGCCGAGAAGGGGCGCCGCGGCCCGGTTCGCCATGGCGACCACGCGCGCGTCGCCGTGGACCTCCTCGTCGACCGGCTGGCCCTCGACCGCGACCAGGAGCTGGATCCCCTTCGCCTCGGCCCAGTCGAGGAGGTGGCGGGAGAGGGCCGGGAGGAGCTCGGGAGGCGGCTGGATGTCCGAGATCGCGACGACGAGCTGCTCGCAGGAGCGATCGACGCCGCAGACGAGCTTGCTCGCATAGAATCGGACGGGGGCGCTCACGACGCCCTCCTCCATGATGACGGTCGGTGGGAACGACTCGCTCGTCATGTAGGCGATGCTCGACATGTCGAGGGCGTGGACGAGGTAGGAGGCGGCCACCGAGCCGACGAGGCCGTGGGTCGGGAAGCCGATGACCATCATCGCCCCCTTGAGCGGCTCGTCGCGGGTGTCCACGATCCGGATCTCCTCGACCACGGGACTCGCCGCCTGTAGGGTCGACGATGCGGCCGGTTCGTCTTAAACCGTTGCCTTAGCGCGCCCCCTTCCGTCGTCGAGACCGCCGCCCGTGGAGGCCGAAAAGCGAACGATTAAGGTCCCGCGGCGGCTGGGGGACGGGTCGAGCGGTGATCCGAACGGTCGGGCGGTCGAGCAAGGGCGGCGGGACCCGATGAAGCGGCAGATGGTCGACATGCTCGGCGACCTCGTGAAGATCCCGAGCGACCCGTTCTCCGACAAGCAGGAGGTGCTCGACTACGTCCAGTCGTTCACCGACCAGGTCCGGATGCGCAACACGCTCTTCGGCGACTCGAGCGCCCCCGCGCTCCTGGCCGAGTACGGCCAGGGGGGCGTCGTCCTCTCCGGACACCTCGACACGCCGCCGATCGGCGACTACTGGAGCTTCTCGCAGAGCCAGCTCGCCTCGGGGCGGATGTACGGGCGGGGCGCGGCGGACATGAAGGGCACCGTGATCGCGATGCTCCAGGCCGCCCAGGACCTCGTCGCCCGAAAGATCCCCGTCGCCCTCGCCCTCACGACGGACGAGGAGACCACGATGCAGGGCGCGATGGCCCTCGCGAAGACCCTCCCGATGCGGCGGGCGAAGGCGATCATCGTCGGCGAGCCCACGGGCCTCAAGGTCGCCTACGCCGAGAAGGGGGTGCTCGACCTCGCCATCGAGACGCGGGGGAAGGCCGCCCACGGCGCGATGCCCCATCTGGGCGAGAACGCCATCGGGAAGATGATGCGCATCCTTCGGGGCCTCGAGAGCTTCAAGGGTCGGATCGCCCACCCCGAGCTCGGGTCGGTCACGATCAACATCGGCACCCTGAACGGGGGCGCCCGGATCAACGTCGTGCCGAACAAGTGCACGGCCGAGGTCGACATCCGATTCCCGCCGCCGTACTCCCCCGACCAGCTCTACCGGGAGATCGAGGACCATCTCCGCCGGATCAAGACGCCGTTCACCCTACGGAGGGTCCTCGCCATGCCGTCGGTCCAGATCGACCCCAACAGCGACCACGTCAAGATCCTGCGCGAGGTCGCCGGGGCCGAGGCGACCGTCCTCGTCCACGCCTCGGAGGCCGTGAGCTACTCCCAGGTGAACCCCCGGGTCGTGATCTTCGGCGCCGGCGAGGAGGAGCTCTCCCACCAGGCGAACGAGTACGTCAAGATCGAGGCCGTGGCCCGCGCCTCCGAGGTCTACAAGAAGTACGCCCAGCGCCTGAGCCAACCGAGGGCCGGGTAGGCCGGCCCTTGCGGATCGCCGAGCTGTCGACCCGCTACCCTCCGGGACCCGGGGGGGTCGAACGCCACGTCCAGGAGATCGGACGCAGGTTCGCGCAGCGCGGGCACTCCGTCGGCGTCTTCACGAGCGATCTGCTGAGGGAGTTCCCCTGGGAGCGGCTGCCGGTCAACGTCCCCCGGACGGAGACGGTCGACGGCGTCGAGATCCACCGCCTCCCCGTCCGCTCGCTCTCCGGCGAGCTCCACTACCCATTCCTCCGGGGCCTGGGGAAGGCCGTCCGATCGTGGGGCCCCGACCTCATCCACGTCCACACCTACGGAACCCACCAGGCCTCCGTGGCGCGCCGGGTCGGCCGGGCCACCGGGATCCCGCTCGTGCTGACCGCCCACTACCACCCGATCTGGTCGATCGAGGGGGGCTGGCTGCGGCACCGGATCCGGGGGTTCTACGACCGACGCCTCGCGGGCCGGGTCCTCGGAGCGTACCGGAGCATCGTCGTCCAGAGCGCTGAGGAGGAGCGCCTTTTGAGAGTCAACGGCACGCCGATGCCTCCGGTGGTCCGCATCCCTCCCGGGTACACTCCCCTGCCCCCTCCGCCCCCCGGGGAGCGCCCGTTCGCCTCGGCCCTCGGGCTCGGCAGGCCGTTCGCGCTGTTCGTCGGTCGGCTCGCCTCGAACAAGGGGCTCCCGACCCTCCTCGACTCCTTCCGAGATCTCGCGCGGGACGACCCCACGGCCTCGCTCGTCCTCGTCGGGGCCGACGGGGGGATGCGCGCCTCGCTCGAGGCGCGGGCCCGATCCTTCGGCATCGCCCCCCGAGTCCATTTCACGGGGTTCCTCGCCGACGAGGCCCTGCTGAGCGCCGCCTTCCAAGAGGCCCGGATCTTCCTCTTGCCGAGCGCCTACGAGGCGTTCGGGCTCGTGCTCCTCGAAGCGCTCGCCCACGGGACGCCGGTGATCGCCTCCCGGGTCGGCGGGATCCCTGAGTTCGTCGAGGACGGCAAGTGCGGCCGGCTCGTCGAACCGTCAGACGCGGCGGCGCTCTCCCGAGCGCTCCGCGAACTGTGGAACGACGCCGATTCGCGGCAGCGCTTCGGGGAGTTCGGCCGCACCCAGGTGGCCCCCCGGTTCACCTGGGACCGCGTCGCCGACGAGCTCCTCGAGCTGTTCCGCTCGGTGGGGGCGAGATGAACGTCGCCCAGGTGACCCTGCGCTTCGACGCCCCCGGCGGGGTCGAGACGACCGTCCGCGAGGTGTCGAAGGGGCTGCGGGCGCTCGGCGTCTCCGTCGAGGTCTACGCGAGCGACCTCTACGACGAGGGCCGGTGGGAACGGCGAGAGGATTTCGCCGACCGGGTCGAGGGGATCCCCGTCCACCGGTTCCGGGTCTACAAGCGCCTCGTCCCCGGGCTCACCATGCCGCTCATGGTCGGACTCGTCGACGCCCTTGGGGCGAGCGATCCCGAGATCATCCACGCCCACTCCCACCGATACGGTCACGTCCTCGAGTCGGTCCTCGTCGCCCGCGCCCGCCGCCGGCCGATCGTGATCTCGACCCACTACCACCCGGCCGACCGGCGCGAGCCGCGCGGCAAGCGGGCCCTACTGCGATTGCAGGACCATGTGTTCGGGCTCACCGCCTACCGGTCCGCCGACGCGATCGTCGTCGAGACGGCGCTCGAAGCCCGCCTGGTCGCCGAGTTCGCCCCCCGAG
>DASYZN010000036.1:0-10363 GCA_035946105.1 Thermoplasmata archaeon
GCCTCGCGCTCGGCGCGCTCCTCTACGCCCACAGCGCGCTCTTCGAGTCCCACGGGAGCGCGCCGCCGGCGACCTCGGCCCCGCTCCAGCGGCGGCGGGTCACCGAGCGGGAGGACAAGAAGCACGTCCCGTTCATGCCCCACATTTTCCTTTACATCACGAAGTGGGCGTTCCTGTACATCGGCCTGCTCCTCGGCATAGCGGCCCTGTGGCCCTGGCAGCTCCCCACGTACGCCGGGAACCTCGCCGCGGCCCAGTCGGTGACCGAACCGGACTGGTACTTCCTGTGGCTGTTCAAGCTGGTCGACTTCCAGGGGATCACCCCGGTCCTCGCCGTCGGGGTGACGAACGTCATCCTCCTGTTCGTCCTCTTCCTCCCGTTCCTCGACCGCTCGAAGCGGACCCACCCGAGGGACCGGCCATTCTTCGTCTTCCTCGGGAACTCCTTGCTCTCCTTCTTCGTCGTCATGACCGTCTGGGGCGGCCTCACCCCGGGGGTCGAGATCCTCCCGATGGCGATCGCCGAGCGCCTCGGCCCGCCGATCCTCCTGAACGCCGTGGTCGTCGGGCTCTTCTACGCCCGCTATCGGAGCTCCTACCGGGCGCGCGCCCTCGCCTCCGGCGTCTCCGACCGGCTCTCGGGGATCTATCCGACGGTCCGGCCGGCTCCCGGACCCGGCCCTCGGGCGGAGGTCCGGGCGCATGACTGACCCCGGCGAGGCGCCCCCGACCTACCGGACCGGCACGCTCTGGCTCGTCCTCGCGTTGATCCTCCTGGTCGGGACCGTGGCGAGCGCGTTCGTCGTCTACGGGATCACCGGGGCGCTCTCGACCGGCCGCTGGCTCCCCGGGCTCCCCATCGCCCTCGTCGGGGGCGCGATCGCCGTCCTCGCCATGCTCTTCGTCACCGGCCTCCTCTACCGGGTCGACCGGCTGCGCGGGGTCCCCCACAAGGAGGTTCGGCTCTTTGAGTGAGACGGGCGATAGCGCCACGGCGCAGGCGCAGGCCCTCGCGCTGAGGCTCTACCAGGCCGTCGCGGTCCTCTCTCTGGTCGCCATCGGGGGCCTCTCCTACTACGCCTTCCGGCTCGGTCCGCTCGTCGGGGACGGCGTCGAGGAGTCGTTCGGGATCGCCGCGGCCCTCCTCTTCCTCGCCGGCGCGCTGATCGTCCACGTCGCGGACCGCACCTACCGGGTCTGGCCGACGGGACGGCGGGTCGTCCCGCCGACCCCGGGGGTCGTCACGGACCGCGCCCTCGCCACCTTCCTCAAGGTCCTCGTCGTCCTGGCGATCGGGGGAGCGATCGCCTATGTGCTGGCGACGCTGATCGCCTGACGGGGTCGACCGGATCGGAGGGCGAAACCACGATGACCGACTTCACGGGTCCCGCGGCTGAGATCGTGCTCCTGGTCGGCCTCGGGGGGTTCGTCCTCGGGCTGCTCTCCTACCGGGGCGAGTGGTTCGTGCGGACCGCGCGCGCCTGGCTCTTCACGACGGACCACAAGCGGATCGGCCTCATGTACATCGTCACCGGCCTCGTCTTCTTCTTCATCGGCGGGGTCTACGCGATCCTGATCCGCACCGACCTCGGGATCGTCCAGGGCCTCGGCCTCAACCCCGAGACGACCCTCGGGATCACCCCGGACGTCTACTCGACCCTGTTCACCATGCACGGGGTCCTCATGATCTTCATGTTCGTCATGCCGACGCTCGCCGGGTTCGGCAACTACCTCGTGCCGTCGATGATCGGCGCGCGGGAGATGGCGCTCCCGAGGATCAACGCGATCGCCTTCTGGATGATCCCGCCGGCCGGGATCCTCCTGATCCTCTCGAACGCCTACGCCGGGTGGACGGGCTACGTCCCGCTGTCCGTCCAGGCCTACGGACCGAACCCCCACGGCACCGACCTGTGGATCACCGGCCTCCACATCCTCTCCGCCTCCTCGATGATGGGGGCGATCAACTTCGTCGTCACGATCATCAAGCACCGGGCCCCCGGCGTCCAGTACTGGAACATGCCCCTCTTCGTCTGGGCGACGTTCATCAACTCGATCCTGCTGATCTTCGCCCTCCCGTCCCTCTCGATCGGGCTCACCCTCGTCCTCTCCGACCGCAACTTCGGCACCCACATCCTCGCCGCGGCGAACGGCACGCCGCTCGGCGGGGCGCTCCTCTACCAGAACCTCTTCTGGTTCTTCGCCCACCCCGAGGTCTACGTCATGGTCCTGCCGGCGTTCGGGATCATCTCGACGGTCATCCCGAAGCTCGCCCGCAAGGACATCTTCGGCTACGGGGCGATGGCGATCTCGCTCGGGGTCTTCGCCGTGCTCTCCTTCGCCGTCTGGGAGCACCACATGTTCACGACGGGGATCGCCACGGACGTGCGGTTCGTCTTCATGCTCTCGACCATGGCGATCGCGGTCCCGTCCGCCGTGAAGACGTTCAACTGGGTCGCGACGCTCTGGGGGGGACGGATCTGGATGGCCGTCCCGATGTGGTTCTCCATCGCATTCATCACCGGGTTCGTCATCGGCGGCCTCTCCGGGATGCTCTTGGCCTCGATCCCGGTCGACTACCTCTACCACGCCACGTACTTCGTCGTCGCCCACTTCCACTACATCATCCTGGGCGGCACCCTGATGGCGATCTTCGCCGGGATCTACTTCTACTACCCGATCTGGACCGGCCGATGGTACAGCCAGCCGCTCGCCCACATCCACTTCCTCCTCACGTACATCGGCGTGAACCTCCTCCTGTTCCCGATGTTCATCCTGGGCGCGGAGGGGATGCCGCGCCGGGTCTACACCTACCTCTGGAGCGGGAACTTCCAGTCGCTCAACTTCCTCTCGAGCCTCGGGGCGTTCATCCTGGGGATCGGCCAGCTCTTCTTCGCCTTCAACATGATCTACTCCTACTACGCCGGCGTCCGGGTCACGACCCCGGACCCGTGGGGTGAGCCGGCGGAGCGCGGGCTCGCCGGTCCCGTGCCCGCGCTCCCCCAAAGGGCGCCGATCGGCCACCCGATCGCCGCCGCGCCGTCCGAGGGCTCGGCGTAGGGGGCGTCGCTAAGCCCAGGACTAGGTAGCCCCTCCGATCATGGACGGTCATCGCATCTTCCGCCTCCTCACCCTCGTCGCCTTCCTGGCGACCTACGTCACGATGCTGTTGGGCGGGAACGTCATGGCGAGCGATTCGGGGCTCGCCTGCCCGGACTGGCCGACCTGCCACGGGAGCCTCTCCGTGCCCTGGTCGGGCTCGGTCGGCATCGAATGGTCCCACCGGGTCTCGGCCCTGGTCCTCTCCGTCCTGATCGTCGCCCTCGCGCTGGTCGGCCTCTTCGCCGAGGCCCGCCGTCCGGTCTTAAGGAACCTCGCCCTCGGCGCCCTCGGGCTCGTCGTCGCCCAGGCGCTCCTCGGCGGGCTCGTCGTCCGCTCGGACCTCTCGGTGCCGATCGTCCTCGCCCACTTCACCCTCGCCACGCTCCTCTTCGCCCTGCTCCTCGTCCTCGCGGCCCTCGCGCACCTTAAGGAGGTCCCGAAGCGCTGGATCGACTGGGCGAGGGCCGCCTCGACGGAGTCCGCCCCGGCCGAGGTCGGGGGCGCGCCCGCCCGGGAGATCGACCGCCTCCCGGCGATCGCGAGGGCGGCCCCGTCGCCTTGGGACCGGTGAGCGCCCCGTCCCCGCCCGCTCCCCCCACGCCCGGGGGATGGCGGGACTACGCGACCCTGGCGAAGCCCGGGATCACCGCCCTCATCGTCCTCGTCGCCGTCGGAGGATACTTCGTGGCGGCGCCGGCCTCATTCGACCCGATCCGCCTCGCCCTCCTGATCGCGACGGGCGCCGCGGCCTCGGCGGGGTCGGCCATGCTGAACCACTACCTCGACCGCGACCTCGACGCCCGGATGGGACGGACCAAGCACCGCCCGCTCCCCGAACGGCGGATCGATCCGAGCGGCCTCGCCGCGCTCTTGGGCCTCCTCCTCCTTGCCCTCGGCGTCGCCGGGGCGAGCCTCCTGCTGAACCCGCTCACGGGGCTCTCGATCCTCTCGGGGGGCGTCACCTACGTGCTCGTCTACACGGCTTGGTTGAAGCGCCGCTCGAGCTGGAACATCGTCATCGGCGGCTTCGCCGGGAGCGCTCCGGCGCTCGCCGGGAGCGCGGCCGCCGTCGGGACCTGGACCCCCGGCGCCCTCGCCCTCGCCCTCCTCGTCTTCCTCTGGACCCCGCCGCACTTCTGGAGCCTCGCCCTGATCCTCCGGGAGGACTACAAGGCGGTCGGCCTCCCGATGCTCCCTCGGATGGACGATCCGGCCTACTCCGCGAAGGTCGTGGTCGTCTCGGCGGCGCTGCTCACCCCGGCGACCCTCCTCCTGGTCCTCTTCGGCCCGATCGCCTGGCCGACGATCCTCGTCGTCCTCGCGGCGGCCGGCGCCTTCGTCGTCCTGACCGTTCCGCTCTGGCGATCGGCCGAGCGCCGGATCGCCCGCCGGGGGTTCGTCTACTCCGGCCCGTACCTCTTGATCGTCCTGCTCGCCCTCGTGGCGAACTTCGGGCTCCTTCGCCTCGGTTGGGCCGGGATCTGACCGCTCGATGGCGCTGAGCTTATGGGCGCGGCCCCGGTAGTAGCGTCGATGTCGCCCGAGCTCTCGAGCGGGTCGAAATCGACGGTCGACCCCCGCAAGGAGGCCGAGGCCGCCCTCGCCCGCTTGGGCTATGCGAAGATCCCTCCCGTCGCCGCGGACGTCTCCCCGGTCCCGGAGTTCTGGGTCCGGGAGTCCGGCGTCCCGCGCCGGGCGTTCCCCGTCTTCCTCACCCCGCCGTTCGGCGCCGGCCGGCCGACGCGCCCCGCCTCCGGCGAGCGTCGCCCGGCCCCCTCGGCCGCGCCGGAGCGGGCGATCCTCGTCGTGCCGGACGAGCGGGCGGCGGTCGAGGCCTGGGCGAGCGTCCGCAACCATCCGGACTCCATCGTCGAGTCCGAGCTCGCGGTCCTCGTCGTCCCGTCGACGCCGGGCGCCCGCCCGGCCCACTTCCACCGGGGGATCGTCTCCCGACGCACGATCCTGCGCCTCGCCACCGGGGTGGCGGTCGGCCTCTTCCGCCGCGCCCAGGCCTCGGAGGGGTCCGGCCAGATCGATTTCGAGGAGATGCTCTCGATCCTCAAGGAGCGCTTCCAGCTCGACGTCGCCGCCTCCCTCGGGGTCCGCTCGGACGAGGACGCCCTCTTCGTCCTCTACCAGCTCGCGGTCCGGGACAGCTACGCCCCCGGGGATCCTGGGGCGAGCCTCCACCTCCTCGTCCTGAAGCCGATGGGTCCGGCGGCGCGGATCCCGTGGTTCGCGGCGTAGGCGATCCCGCACCAACCGAGCCGTTAAGAATCCCCGAACGACTTCCCGGACCCGCCATGTCCGAGGTCGCCCCGCCGTTCATCTCCCCGTACGCGCCGTCCCCGGGGACCTCGACCCCCTCCCCTACGGTCTCCCCGAAGGAGGGGATCTCCGAGTTCTGGGCGTTCTTCTGGCTCGCGCTCGCCAACACGACGATCATCGCCGTCGCCGGCATCGCCACCTGGCTCCTCGTCCACCGCCCCTGAGGCCCCGTCGGGCAACGGTTATCTATCCGGCCCCGGCTCGGCCCCGCCGACGTCGCTGGGGCCGTGGGGTAGCTTGGACCATCCTTCTTGCTTGGGGTGCAAGAGACTCCGATTCAAATTCGGACGGCCCCATCGCCCCGTCGAGGTCCGGCCCGCCCCGGGCGCCGTTCGGTAGCGGCCGATCGCGGTCGGCCCTCCCACGGGTCGGCTAAGCCCCTCGGGGACCTCGTTCCGACGCGTTATCTAAGCGGGTCGTTCGTGCCCCGCGTGGGCCGCCGATTCCTCTCCGAACGGCGCCGCGACCCGTACTATCGGGCCGCCCAGTCCGAGGGACTGCGATCGAGGGCGGCGTTCAAGCTCGCCGACCTCACGAACCGCTTCCCGATCCTGCACGATGGGGATCGCGTGCTCGACCTCGGGGCCGCGCCGGGGGGATGGTCCATCGTGGTGCGCGACCTGTTGGCCGGTCGAGGAGAGGTCGTCGCGGTCGATCCACGGTCGATCGAGCCGGCGGAGGGGATCCGGGTGGTCCGGGGCTCGGTGGGTGCGCCCGGGCTCGCCGACCGGCTCGGCCCCGAGCCGTTCGACGTCGTCCTCTCCGACATGTCCCCCTCGATCAGCGGGGCCTACGCGACCGACCACGCCCGCAGCGTCGATCTCGTGCGCTCCGCCTTCCGCCTCTCCTTCGAGGTGCTTCGCCCAGGGGGCGTCTTCGTCGCCAAGGTCTTCCAGGGCGACCTGCTCGACGACCTCTCCCAGGAGATCTCGCGCTCGTTCGAGCGGCTCCACCGGACGAAACCGGTCGCCTCGCGGGAGCGCTCCTCGGAGCTCTACCTCGTGGGATTGGGGTTCCGGGGCCGTCCGAAGGACCAATCGTGAGCGGTCCGCCCCCGAACCCCGAGGCCCTCGCGATGGTGGCCCGCCTCGGTGCCGTTCCCGCGCCGATCGCCCGGGCCATGGAGCGGGTACCCCGGCACCGGTTCATCGCCCCGATCGACCGGGTGTGGGCCTACGAGGACCGACCGATCCCGATCGAGGGCGTGGCGGCGACGGTCTCTGCGCCGCACATGATCGCGGTCCACCTCGCGGCGGCCCGCCTCGCGCCGGGGATCCGGGTCCTCGAGGCGGGCAGCGGCAGCGGGTACCTGGCCGCGCTCCTGGCCGAACTCGTCCGACCGGGAGGCCGTGTGGTCGGGGTCGAGATCGAGCCGGTCCTCGCCGGGCGATCCCGCGCTCGGTTGGCCGAACTCGGCTACGGGGAGACCGTGACGATCCGGGAAGGGGACGCGCTCGACGGGGCGCCGGACCTGGGGCCGTTCGACCGGATCCTCGGCTCCTTCGCCGTCGACGGGATCCCCCCGACGTGGCGGGCCCAGCTCGCCTTCGGCGGCCTCGTAATCGCCCCCGTGGGCGGCGCCTCCCATCAGCGGCTCGAGACGTTCGGCCCGGGTCCCGATCCCGTGGCGACGGGGCCCGACTGCCGATTCGTCCCGGCGCAGCGCCCCCGCGCCCCCATATATAGACCCTCGTGATGCGCCCCTCTCGCCGGTTTTCGAGGGTCGATCACTCGTGCTTCGGTTCGGTCCGGCCGGTATCCCGCTCTCCTGCAAAGGCCGGACCCTGCGGGACGGGATCACGGACGTCCACCATCTCGGGCTCACCGCGATGGAGGTCCAGTTCATCAAGGTGAACCCGCTCACCCGGACCGCCCTCGACGAGGAGGTCGGGAAGGTCGCGCGCGACCTCCCGCTCCAGCTCGTCGTCGAGTCCGGCGCCGGCGTCGGCAAGCTCGGCCCGACCCGGGAATCCCTCGACGCCCCGTTGAAGAAGCGGGACTCGCTCTCGACGCTCACCTGGAGCCTCGCGAAGGACCGGGCCGACCTCGGGCTCACCCGCGCCCTCGCCCGGGCCCTCGACGTCGACCTCACGCTGCATGCCCCGTACTACGTCGATTTCTTCGGGAGCGAGGAGGCGCGACGTCGCTCGCTCCGCCAGATCCAGTGGGCGAGCGTCCTCGCCGAGGGCCTCGGGGCGCGGCTCACGGTCACCCACCTCGGCTTCTACGGCGGCGGCGACCGCGCCGACAGCGTGCACGAGCTCACCGAGATCGCCCGGGAGCTCTCCGACTGGCTCAGGACGTTCAGCCACGGGACCGTGAAGCTCGGCATCGAACCGAGCGGCCACCCCGATGTCTTCGGTTCGCGGGAGGAGATCCTGGAGCTCGCCCACCAGGTGAAGGGGATCGTCCCGGTCCTCAACCTTCCTCATCTCGCCGCCCGGGAGAAGGTCCCGATCGACCAGCCGGAGGCGCTCGCCCCCATCGTCGAGGAGTTCGTGCGGGCGAGCGGGGGCGACCTCTACGCGAACTTCTCTGGCGTCGAGTTCTACGGACCCGGGGAGTTCCGGCTGACGCCGATCAAGCGCGGCCACCTGAAGTTCGACCCGATCGCCGAGCTCCTCGCGGAGCGGGAGTACGACGTGACGGTGATCTCGAGTTCGCCGCTCCTCGAGCACGACGCGATGTACATGAAGCTCCTCTACGAACGCGCGCTCACCCGGCGCTGGACGAAGCGGCATCCCCCCGCGCCCGCGCCGGCTCTCGCCGGGGCGAAGTCGGCCCCGCCGCCCCGGGCCGCGCCGAAGAAGCCGACCCCGAAGCCCGCGGCGAAGCCCAAGGAGCGCCCGAGGTCGAGACCGACGAAGTCCGGAGGGTCCCATGGTCGCTCCCGGTCCCGATAGCGCGACGACGTTCCGCGAGGCCCAGGAGTACATCGGTCGTCGCGTCTCCGAGAGCCTCGCCGCGCTCGACCCCCCGCTCATCGAGCGCGCCGTGGGACTGCTCGCCGCGGCGCGCGCGACGTTCGTCTACGGCGCCGGTCGAAGCGGGATCATCGGCCGGGCGTTCGCGATGCGCCTGGTCCAGGCGGGGCTGCACGCCTACGTGATCGGGGAGAGCGTGACGCCGATCGTGCGGTCCGGCGACCTCGTGTTCATCGTCTCGGGGCGGGGGGAGAGCCAGTCCTCGATCCAGACGGCGAACATCGTGCGCCGGGAGGGGGCGCAGCTGATCGTCGTCACCGCCCGCGCCGCCTCGAAGCTCGCCCACGCCGCGACGCTGCTCATCCCGATCGCGCTCGGCGAGGACGCCGACCGCGGGCGGCTCGCGCCGCTCGGGACGCTCTTCGAGTCGGCGAGCCTTCGGCTGACCGATGGCCTCATCGCGGCGCTATTGGAGCGCCGGGGAGAGAGCGAGGAGTCGATGCGGCGCCGTCACGCGATCATCGTCTGACGTCGGCCGCGATGCCATCGGGCCAACCTTTAAGGCCGAGCGCCGTTCCCACGCCTCCGTGCCACGTCGCGCCGACGCCACCGCGACCTTGGTTCCCGTCCCGACCCGCTATTTCGTGACGAGCGGAAAGGGCATCAACAAGACGAGCGAACTCAACGCCTTCGATCTCGCCCTCCTTCAGGCAGGGATCGGCGAGCAGAACCTGGTCTCCGTATCCTCGGTGCTGCCGATCGGCATCCGGCAGGTCGACCGGATGCCGATCGCCCGGGGCGCGATCACCCACTGCGTCCTCGCCCGGCACGGCGGCGGCGAGGGGGAGGTCATCAGCGCGGGGATCGCCTATGCGTTCCGCTCCGACGACAAGGGAGGCTACGTGGCCGAGGGCCACCTCCACGGCACCCAGAAGTCGCTCAAGGAGTTCCTCAAGTGGCGCATGGAGGAGATCGCCCACTTCCGCGGCGTCGAGCTCCGACGGATCCACTACCGGACCGAGGAGCTCTCGATCCCCATGGACCACTACGGCGTCTGCGTGTCGGCGTGCGTCTTCCTGCCGTAGGTACGTCCGCCTGGGACCGGCGCGCCCCCGGCGTCAGAGGAGCTTCCGGAACAGGAGCTTGTCCTCGAGCGATCCGTCGATCTTGAGCCGCCGGGTCACCAGGGCCTTCATCGGCCCGATCTCCTTGCGGACGAGGCCCTCGAACGTCGCGGGATCGGTCGTGATCGTGAGGTCGGCCCGCGCCTCAGCCCCTTGCCGCAATCCGGCGAGCCGGCCCTCGGTGAGGTCGACCGAGTAGCTCGTCCCGTCGGTGAGCCGAACGCTGACCGTTCGGCGGAGGCCGCGCAGCTCCTCCGCGAGCGCGGGGGTCTTCTCGAGGTGCCGGTTGAAGCGCACCACGACGCTTGCGAGCGTCTCCTCGACCGTCATCGGAACGATTCGATCCGGGGGTCTGAGAGTTCGCGCTTAACCCTTGCGACCGTCGACCAGGACGAGCGCACCCACGGTGGGACCGGCCGGCGGCCGCCGAGGATCCCCCTCAGGAAGCCGAGCGTTCGGGGATCGGACGGATAGCCGCTGCCGAACTCGGCGCGGCTGACCTCGGCGAGCCGGGCGATCGCCCGGTCCCGGGCGACCTTCGCCACGATGGAGGCGGCGCCGACGACCGGGATCGCCCGGTCGGCCCCGTGGCGGGCCCGGACCGGGCCGGGGTGGCCCGAGAGCCGCGCGACGAGGGCGCCGAAGCGGGCCGCGACCGGGTCGCACGCGTCCACGAACGTCTCGCCGGGAGCCGTCGAACGGACGAGCCAGGCGAACGCCTCGGCCTCGAGGCGGTTGAGCGCCTTCCGCTCCACGTAGCGGTCCACGACCCGCGGGGGGATCACGACCGTGACCCTGAGCCCCACGGCCGCGAGGGCGTCACAGATCGCCTCCCGACGCGCGGGGGCGAGCAGCTTCGAATCCCGCACGCCCATCGGCCTTAGCTCG
>DASYZN010000037.1:0-1862 GCA_035946105.1 Thermoplasmata archaeon
AAGTAGGGTCCGGAGGCCCTCGAGGGGGGAGAGCCCATGAGGGAGGTGCGAGGCGAGCTCCCAGATCTCTGGCGCCACCGATCGGCGTTCGCCGAGCCCTAGTTCCAGCGCGCGGGTCTCTTCCGGGCTCGGGGGGTCCCCCCGCCATAGGAGGTGGACGACCGCCTCGTAGGAGGCATGGCGGACGAGTTCATCGACCGGGTAGCCCCGGTAGCTGAGTCCCCCGCCTTCCCCATCGACGAGGGAGATCGACGAGTCGCCGAGGACGACATGCTCGAGGCCGGCGGGTGCCTTCGAGGCGGGATCCAGACCCATCTGTCGGACCGAGGCCGGCCCTCGCCCATAGCGTTCTCGGGACGCCGAACCACGCGCCACGGGTCCGTGGGAGTCGGTCCATTGGGTGAGGTCCGATCTCCGATCCCGTCGCCCGGCCGAAGCGACCTCGACGTCGTGGGCGAGAGGTCCCGCCCCGCGGACGTCGGAGGCTCGCTCCTCGGGGCCGCCCGGGTCGGCAACCCTTATGCGAGCCGCCCCGCTCCATCACGCCCATGTCGGCCTCCCCGGCGGCGCTCCTGGAACGGATCCTGAACCAGCGCGTCACGCTCCGCCTCAAGGACGAGCGAGACCTCGCGGGCACGCTCGTCGGCCTCGACGAGCACCTCAATCTCGTGCTCGACGAGGCGGCCGAAACCTCATCAACGACCCGCAAGCGCCTCGGGCGGATCGTGGTCCGGGGATCGAACGTCATCACGCTGCGCGCGGACGGATCGGCCCCGGCCCGCGCCGCCTAGGAAGGGCCCGATGCCGAGCGCTCGGGGGGCCACCGGGCCGAAGGGACACGAGCTCGCGATCCTGAAGCTCGTGGCCGGCCTCGCCCAGGGCGGGGGCCCCATCGTCGTCACGTCCCGGGAGGTCGGTGAGAAGGTCGGGATCAGCCAGCAGGCGGCCGATCGCTACCTGGTCGCGCTGGAGAAGCGCGCCCTGCTCGCCCGCCGGATGGCCGCGCGGCGCCAGCAGCTCACGATCACCCCGAAGGGGCTCGAGGCGCTCCGCCGCGAGTACGAGGGGTATCGTCGCATCTTCGAGGGACCCGCCACGGTCCGGTTCGTCGGAACGGTCCAGTCGGGCCTCGGGGAGGGTCGCTACTATCTGAGCCAGCCCGGCTACCTTGTCCAGTTCTCCGAACGGCTCGGCTACACCCCCTACCCGGGGACGCTCAACGTCGGGGTCCCCGAGGCCGCCGTCCCCCTGATCGGCACCCTGAGGACCTGGACCGGGGTCCGGATCGACGGCTTTCAGGCGGGCGGACGGACGTTCGGGGGCGCCACCTGTCATCGCGCCCGCCTCTCCGGACGCGTCTGCGACCTCATCGTCCCGGATCGGACCCACCATCAGACCGTTGTCGAGTTCATCGCCGCCGAGCGGCTCCGCGACGTCCTTCATGTCAAGGACGGCGACGCGATCGAAGCCGTCCTCGAGGGGACCTAGGTGCTCGGCTCGGTCGCCCGCTTCGTCGCCTCGGAGCGCCGGCCCGACCCGGCCCCGACGGGGGCCGCCCGGGCCCCCGTCAACCAGTGGACCGAGCCGGAGGCGATCGGACCCGCCCGGGTCCGGGCGTTCGTGGCGATCCTGAGGACCCGGGGCTGCTACTGGGCCGACGTGAAGGGCTGCTCGATGTGCGGCTATGCCCGGGACACCCTCGGCCGCTCCGCCACGCCCGAGGAGCTCGCGGCGCAGCTCGCCCTCCTCACGGCCCGCTACGTGGGCGAGCCGTACGTGAAGCTCTACACCTCCGGGAGCTTCCTCGACGACCGCGAGGTCGACCCTTCGACCCGGGTCGCCATCGTGCGGGCGTTCTCCGG
>DASYZN010000038.1:0-6987 GCA_035946105.1 Thermoplasmata archaeon
GGCTCTTCCGCTGGGTGAGCCCCAAGTGGTAGGCGATCCAGTAGACGTGCTGGTCGAGGGGGATCCGAAGCTCCCCGGGATCGACGCGGGTCCAGAGCCCGAGGTCGGGGGCCTCGCGTCGCACCATCCATCGGACGAAGAGGGTGATCCGCTTGCACGCGCTCCTCGACCGCCCGAGGGGGTCCGGGAAGAGCCGGTCGTACCCGGGCGGCGCCGTCCTCCGCCCCGTGGGCGGGGACCGCAGGGCGCGGGCGATCGCGGCGATCCCCCCCGAGAAGTCCCCCGCGAAGGCGCGGCCGTTCCGGTAGACCTCCTCGAAGCTGTCCGACGTCGCGTACGTCTCGTGGAGCCGGTAGGCGAGGTAGCCCATCTGGTCCCCCCGGATCCATCGGTGGCGGAACCCGGCGACGCTCGTCCTCCAGGTCTTCGGCCCGATCCCCTCGACCCACCGCGCGAGGTCGCCCCCGCAGTCGGCCTCGAGGCGGCCGATCGCGCGCCGGATGGAGGTCGTGTTCCCGATGGCGAGCGTCGACGCGAAGATTCCGGCGATCTCCGCGGCGCGCGGGTCGCGCCGGTACGGGCGCACGCAGGAGAGGGGGTCCTCCGCGAGGGAGCGCTCGTAGGGGAACCGCTCGGCGAGCGCCCGCAGGTGGGAGGGGAACCCCTCGGTCGGACGGTGGGGGCGCGTCACCGCCGTGAGGAGCGGAGCGGTCTCCTTACCCTTGTCGGGGGCCGACGGGAGGGTATGTACCGGCGAGGGGTGGGCCCGGCGTGCCCGGGGGGACGGCGAGGCTCCTGCACCACCTCGACCTCGGCTGGCTCGCCGACGAGGCCGAGCGCGACCCGATCCGACACGCCTTCGCCCTCTGGGACGCCACCCGGATGCCCGAGCGGACTCGCTTCGTGGTGTTCGAGAGCGCCTCCGGGGCCCGGTCCTACCTCCTCCTCTGGTACGGCACCCCCTCGACGCCGGTGGTCCACTGGGTCGGCGACGCCGAGGACGACCTCCTGTTGCTGGAGGAGATCCCCCGGACGACCGAGGTCGCGGTCGTCCCCGAACGGGTGGCGGCCCGCGTCGTGGAAGCGCGTCGGGCGACCCAGGTCCACCCCGTCGAGGTGTACCGGTGGGAGGCCGGGCACCGGCTCGAGGATCCCCCCGCCCCGCGGGTCCGACGTCTCGGCCCCGACGCGGGCCCCGCGTTGGCCGGCTTCGCCCGCCACCACCCGGGCCGGCTGACCCACGCCTACGCCGACCTCGACCTCACGGCCGAGCGGGTCTGGGGGGCGTTCGAGGGCCACGAGCTCGTCGGGGTCGCCCGGGCCTCCGTCACCCTGCCGAGCGTCTGGATCATCTCCGGGGTCTTCGTCTCGCCGTCGCATCGTGGCCGGGGTCTCGGGCGGGACCTCGCCACGGCGGCGACCGTCGCCGCCGCGAAGGCCGGCGCGATCCCGGCCCTCTACGTGCGGTCGGACAACGTCGTCGCGAAGGGCGTCTATCGATCGATCGGCTACTCGGAGATCGCCCGACGCGTCTGGCTCGAGCTGCCGGTCGGCGATCGTCTGTAGCCCCGCCCCCCGGACGAGGCGTCGGTCCGCCGGCCGTTTACGGTGGTTCGGTGGCCGGCGGCGGTTCGGTCGGTCGCTTCGCCCTCTCGGGCGAGGATTCGAGCTCGGCGACCCGCGCCCTCAGCCGCTCGATCTCGCGCTCCAGCTCCCCCGACCCTGCGGGGGCGTCCGGGGGGCGGTTCGGCGGGGGGGGCGGGGAGGCCGGGCGCCGGGGCATCGGGGCGTACGGGACGCCGGGGGCGTAGCCGAAGTCTTCGTCCCACCGGGGAGCGACCCGGCGCGGCGAGCCGCGGGCGACCTCGTAGTACTGACCGGCCATCGTCGTCGGCGGGAGGCCGCTGCGGACCCGGGGGGCCGGTCGACCGGCTTTGGGGTCCGGCGAGGGGATCGTGAGCGCGGGCGCCTCGGCGAGGGAGGCGTGGTCGGAGGTGACCCGGCTCGAGGGGTCGCCGCGCCGGAGCGAGGGCCCGAGCCCCAGCATCGCGCCCACCAGGACGTAGAGGCCGATGGCGAGCATCCAGAGGTCGAACGTCGCGGGGCTTCCCCCGACGACGACCCCGCCGAGGGCGAGGAGGACGAGCGCGATCGCGACGAGGACGATCCCCCCGACCGCGATGGGGAACGGGTTCGCGGCCGGCCCCGGCACCGATTCGGACATCGCATTCGCCCCCCGACGCCGAATCCTGCCCGAGGTCGGTCCGGGGACGTCGGAGGTACGGGGGAACGGCCGTATCTAACTATCCCCGAGAGCGCCCGCCGGCCGAGGGCCGGTGCCGCTCGACCGGGAGGTTCTTGTAGCGCGAGCGCGCGAACCCTCCCGCATGTCCGGTCGCTGGGAGGCGGACGAGGCGCCGGACGACGACGACCTCGGCTACCTCGACGACGAGCGGGACGAGGGGCCCGCGCCGCGCCGCTCGCGCCGCCGGGCCCCGAGGGAACGCCGGCGGTCGAACGCGGCGATCCCGGCGGCCCTCGCGGTCCTGTTGGTCGGCCTCGCCCTCGGCCACTACACGATCCTCGTCCCCGGCCTCCTCGGCCTCGCCCTCCTCTCGGTCGCCGTCTCCTTCCTCTCGAGCCGGATCAACCCGTTCTCCGTCGCGTTCTACCTCACGGTGAAGCCGTCGTGGACCGCGATCGGCACGGTGGTCGGCGTCGGCCTCGTCCTCCTGCTCGCGGCGTACGGCTACTACCTCTCGGGGTTCGGCCCGCTGGTGCCGGGGCTATCCCGGCTGCCGTAGCCTAGCTAGGCCGCGAGCATCCGCTCGAGGGCGACCCGCGCCCGTCGGGCCGTCGGCTCCGGCACGTCGATCACGTAGCGGGACAGCGCGAGGGCGTCGCGGACGTCCGTGAGGTCGATCTGCTTCATGTACGGACAGATGTTCCCCTCGGAGAGCGGCGTGAACCGGGTCGTCGGATTGAGCTTGCGCATCCGGTGGAGGATGCCGACCTCGGTCGCCACGAGGACCTCCTTCGCCCGGGTCTCCTCGGCGAAACGGACCATCCCGTCCGTCGAGAGGATGCGATCGACCTCGCCGAGGACGCCCGTGGAGCAGCCGCACTCCGGATGGGCGATCACCTCGGCCCCGGGGTGGGTGCGGCGGGCCTCGGCGAGCTCCTCCGGGCGCATCTTCGCATGGACCGGGCAGTCCCCGACCCACAGATGCATCGAGCGGCCCGTGACCCGTCGGACGTGCTCCCCGAGGAACATGTCCGGCAGGAAGAGGATCTCCCGCCCTTCGGGGACCCCCGCGACGACCTTCGCCGCGTTCGAGCTCGTGCAGCAGTAGTCGGCCTCCGCCTTCACCTCGGCGGAGGTGTTGATGTAGGCGACGACCGCGGCGCCGGGGTACTGGGCCTTCCAGCGCCTAAGGTCGTCCGCCGTGATCGAGTCGGCGAGCCCGCAGCCCGCCTTCAGGTCGGGGAGCAGCACGGTCTTCGATGGGTTGAGGATCTTGGCGGTCTCGGCCATGAACCGGACGCCCGCGAAGACGATCGTGGGGGCGTCGGTCTCCGCGGCCTTCCGGGAGAGGTAGAGGGAGTCCCCGACGAAATCGGCGACGTCCTGGACCTCGGGCCGCTGGTAGTTGTGGGCGAGCAAGACGGCGTGCCGGGCCTCCTTGAGCCCGCGGACCTCCGCCTCGAGCGACACGTCGGCCTCCCGATCCGAGGAGGCGGGGAGGGCACTTATCGTGCCCGGGTCCGCCGGACCCTGGGTCGGGGCCCCGGCGCCCGGAGGGGCTCGATCCGCAGGTGGAAGGGCAGGGCCGGGGCGGAATGGGTGAGGGCGCCCAGGCTCACCGCGTCGACGCCCGTCCGGGCGTACCGATCGAGGTTCTCCTCCCGGATCCCCCCCGACGCCTCGAGGTGGATCCGGCGGCCGCCCGCCTTCCGGCGGGCCGCCCGAGCGATCGCGCGCACGCGGGGGGGCGAGGCGTTGTCGATCAGGAGGCGGTCGGCTCCCGCCGAGACGGCGGCGATCGCCTCGGCCCGGCTCCGCACCTCGACCTCGATGGGCCGACGCGGGCCCGGTGCCGATCGGATCCGGGCGATCGCCTCGGGGATCGAGGCGAAGGCGAGGTGGTTCGATTTCACCAGGTACCCTTCGGCGAGGTCGAGGCGGTGGGGCGACCCGCCTCCGTCGACGATCGCCTGCTTCTCGAGCCGACGGAGCCCCGGGAGCGTCTTGCGGGTGCCGAGGACCTCGACCCGCCCCCGGGCGATCCCGACGGCGCGCCGCGTCGCCGAGGCGACGCCCGAGAGGTGCATCACGAGGTTCACGAGGCTCCGCTCGATCGCGAGGATCCGCCTCGCGTCGCCCGAGAGCCCGAGCACGGGGGTCCCGCGCCGGACGCGGTCGCCATCGCGGGCGAGCCGCCGAAGGCGAAGGCCGGACCGCCGCACGAGCGCCTCGGCCATCCCGAGGCCCGAGACGGTCCCGTCGCCCTCGGCGAGGAGCGTCGCGGTCGCCTGAGTGCCCGGCGGAACGACGGCGCGCGTCGTGACGTCCCGGTCCGCCCGGTCCTCCTCGAGGGCCGTCGGCCACAGGCGGGCGGCCTCGCCTCGCAGAGGCCGGCGCCGCCCCCCGGCCGCCGACCGCCTCCCCATGGAGCGCCTAGGCGGGAGGCTTGGGATTCGAGAGGAACGGAAGCTTCGTGACGCGCGCCTTCGCCTGGCGGCCCCGGACGTCGACGAGGAGCTCGGTCCCCGGGGTGGCGAGGCGCACCGGTAGGTAGGCGAGCGCGATCCCTTGCTTCAGCGTCGGCGACCGCCCCCCGCTCGTCGCCGTCGCGACCACGCTCCCCTCCGAGAGCACGGGGGTCCCGTGCCGGGGGATCGCGGAAGGGTCGTCGACGACGAGGCCGACGAGCCGCTCGGCGACCCCCTCGGCGGCCTGTTTGGCGAGGACCTCCCGCCCGACGAACGGATGGTCGAGCTCGACGAACCTCGACTGGCCTGCCTCGAGCGGGGTCCGGTCGAGGTGGAAGTCCTGGCCCGAGAGGAGGTAGCCCTTCTCGAGCCGCAGGGTGTCGCGGGCGCCGAGGCCCGCCGGACGGACGCCCGCCGCGACGAGCTCGTCGGCGATCGCGCGGGCCCGATCGCCCCGGACGAACAGCTCCGCCCCGGGCTCTCCGGTGTAGCCGGTCCGGCTCGCGAGGATCCCCTCCTCGAGGTCGTCCGGGATCGTCATCCCCAGCCGCCCCTCGGCGGCGATTCCCGCGCCGGAGGATCGGCCGAAGAGCCGGGCGTGGTAGCTCGGGAGCGCCCCCAGGCGCCAACCGAACCGGTCCTCGAGGATCGAGAGGGCCTTCGGTCCCTGGACGGCGAGGATCGCGACCCGCCCGTTCCAGCGGGCGACGGTCGTGTCCGGCCGCCGATGCTGTCGGAGGAGGTCGAAGACCTTCGGGGTCGTCGCGGCGTTCGGGACGACGACGAACGACGGGACCTCCTCGCCCCCGGCATCGACGCGGGTGACGAGGAGATCGTCGACGATGCGACCGTCGGGGTCGAGGAGGAAGGTGTACCGGACCTGCCCCGGCACGAGGCGGGCCACGTCGGCCGTCGTCCGGCGCGAGAGGAGGGACGCCGCGGACCGCCCGACGACGGTGAGGATCCCCATGTGGGAGACGTCGAAGAGGCCGGCCGAGGTCCGCACGGCCTCGTGCTCTGCGAGGATGCTCTCGTAGTAGAGCGGCATCTCCCAGCCGGCGAACGGGACGAGGTGGGCGCCGTGGGCGACGTGGAAGTCGAAGAGGGGGGTCCGGGCGAGCTCGCGGGGCTCGGGGGGCGGCGGCATGGCGAGGGTGTCGCTCACGTGACGATCTCCGACAACCGACCCTCGTCGAGCGCCCGGCGGATCTCGACCGCGATCCGGCGTCCCGAGCTCATCGGCGCGCGCCACAAGGCGTTGCCGTACGGGTGGCCGACCCCGAGATGGATGTTCGTCCCGCCCCCGATGCGGGCGGCGACGTCGAAGATCGTGGGGCGCCCGTCCCGGTCGAGGCAGGTCTGCAGGCAGAACGGGCCCAGGATGCCGGGCGGGTAGCGGTCCCGCGCCACGTCGACGAAGCGCTCGCCGAGCCGGAAGACCTCCTCGAGCAGGGACTCCCGCACGGTGAGCGTCCCGTGGCCCACGACGGTGTATTGCGGGATCCGCTCGGTCTCCGCGAGCGCGAGCTGCTGCGCCGCGGGGAGCCGGACGAGTCCGTCGAGCGAGCTCTCGCGGCGCTCGTCGACCCCGAGGAGCTCGAGCCCATCGCGCCGCGGCACGAGAGGGGAGAAGAAGAAGTTGAAGTTGAAGACGGGGCCGAGGACGAACCGCTCGATCCGGGCCGCCGCGAGGTCGGCGGGGGCGACGTCGCCGGAGCGGATCAGGGCCTCCTTCTTCCGTTCGTACTCCTCCGGGGAGGCCGCCGTGAAGAACCCGCGTTCGAGCCGCTTCTTCGCATGGGGGAGCTTCACGATCGAGAGCCCGTCGATCCGCTCCGGCGCCTCGACCCGTTCGGGGATCGGAAGGCCGCCGGCGCCGAGGAGGGTGTAGTAGTTCTCCCGTTCGCTGCGCTCCTCGATCCGCAAGAGGGCCCGCGAGCCGACGATCGGCACCCTAAGCTCGTCCTCGATCGCGTCGAGCGATAGGTAGGAGCTCAGGGCGCGGTTGGGGACGAGGAGCGCCTTCGCCTCCCGGAGCCTCGTCTGGGCGGCCGGGGCGAGGAGATCGGAGAACTTCGGGAACGTCCAGACCTCGTCGACGCAGCCCCGGACGACCTTCCCGTCGGCTCCCCGGACGGTCCGGTAGTAGCGTTCGTAGGTCTGCGAGCGGCCGGCCTGGGCGAGGACGAGGGTCGGGAACCCCTCGGACGTCGCCCCGTCCGAGATGTCGAGGGCGGAGTGGGATCCGATCGAGGCGACCTTCGGGCCGGTCGG
>DASYZN010000039.1:0-4622 GCA_035946105.1 Thermoplasmata archaeon
GAGGTCTTCTTCGACGGGGACGAGTACGCCATCTGCTCCCGCCCGAGACGCCCCCGCGCCGCCATCGCCCACTGACCCCGCGCCGCTGGGGGCGCCGCTCCTCCTGCTCAATCTGAAGGCCTATCCGAGCTACTTGGGGGCAGGGGCGCTCGCGCTGGGGCGTCGGCTCGCCGAGCTCGCCCGGTCCGCCGGGGTCGCCGCCGCGATCGCCCCGAGCCCGACCGATCTAGCGAGGCTCTCGGAGGCCTTGCCGATCCCGATCCTCGCGCAGCACACCGATCCGGACGAACCGGGGGCGCGCACCGGCCGACTGGTCGCCGAGGCCGTCCGGGCCTCCGGAGCCTCGGGGAGCCTGGTGAACCACTCGGAGTACACCCTATCGGAGACGGACGTCCGGCGAGTGGTCGACCGCCTCGCCGCGTGCCACCTCGTGGCCGTCGTCTGCGCCGGGAACGTCGAAGAAGCGGGCCGTCTCGCCGCCTATCAGCCTCCGTACCTGGCCATCGAGCCGCCGGAGCTCATCGGAGGCGATCGATCGGTCTCCACGGCGCGACCCGAGGTCGTCTCGGGGGCGGTCCGGGTCGTGCGGACAGTCTCGCCGGCGACCCGCGTCCTCTGCGGGGCGGGGGTGCACGATCGGGAGGACGTCCGACTCGCGCTAGCGCTCGGCAGCTCCGGGGTGCTCGTCGCGAGCGCGGTCACCCGCTCGGCCGATCCCGGACGAGCGATCGCAGAGCTCCTGGCCGGGTTCCCGAAGCCTTCCGGGCCCGAGCGGCGCTGATCCCCGACGCTCCCCAACTCATTTGAAGGGAGTCGGGCTCGGCGGCCCCCATGCCGGATCGGGATCGCCCGCCTCGCTCCCGATCGGGTCGCCGCCCTCGCCGGGGAAGCCCCCGCATCGCCGGGTCGAGGCTCCCCCGCCGCGGGGCGACCGTCCGGTCCCGGCGCCGGGGGTCGGAGCGGCGATCCCGCCTCCGCCCCGCAGGGCGAAGGTCGCCTCGAGGCCGCGCCCGCCGGGAGCATCGTCGGCTCCCGAGGCCTAGGGTCTTCTCCCGGGAGGAGCTCGAGTCGTTCTCGAAGGAGCTCGTATGGAGGGCCGCCGTGGCCCCGGCCCCTCCTCGGCTCCCGCGGGTCGTGGACCGGCGGCTCGAGATCCTCATGGTCGGCTGGGAGTGGCCCCCGTCCCATTCGGGGGGCCTCGGCGTCCACTGCTTCGAGCTCTGCCGAGAGCTGACGCGCCTCGGCCACCGGATCACCTTCCTCCTCCCGTTCGACGGTCCGCGGGAGCCCGTCGAGGGCGTCTCCTTCCGGACCCCCCGGGAGGCTCCCTCGTTCCCCTACCCGGGCGCCTACGCCATCAGCGGGACGCCGAGCCGCTGGGCCGAGGGGGACATCGAGCGGTTCAACGACTGGCTGACGACGCTCCCCGGCGAGCGGTTCGACGTCGTCCACGTCCACGACTGGTTCGGCTCCGAGGGAGCGAGCCGGCTCTGTCGGTCGAGCGGTCGACCGATGGTCCAGACGATCCATTCCACGGAGTACGACCGGTCCCTGGGCCACCCGTGGCGGGAGATCCTCGAGCGGGAGCAGATCGGCGTCGATCGGGCCGATCGGATCATCGCGGTCAGCCGGCATCTCAAGGACCAGCTCGTCCTGCGCTACCACGCGGACCCCTCGAAGGTCCGCGTGATCTACAACGCCGTGCGACCGAGCCCCCGGCTGGCCGCCTTAGAGGGGCAACGCCGCATCGTCCTCTACCTGGGGCGTCTTGCCGCGATGAAGGGCGTCGACACCTTCCTGAGGGCCGCGGCCCGCGTCGCGCCCAGGGTGCCCGAGGCGATCTTCGTGGTCGCGGGCGAGGGACCGGAGTTCCCGAGGCTCCTCGCCCTCGCCGCCCACCTCGACCTCTCCGACCGGGTGCTCTTCCTCGGCAAGGTGACGGACGAGGAGCGCGCGACGCTCTTGACCTCGGCCTCGGTCTTCGTCCTGCCGTCGGTCGTCGAGCCGTTCGGGATCGCCGCCCTGGAAGCGATGGCCGCCGGGGTGCCCGCGATCGTCTCGAAGACCAGCGGGGTCGCCGAGATCACGAAGAGCGTCTTCACGGTCGACTTCTGGGACATCGACGAGTTCGCGAGCCGGATCGCCGAGCTGCTGAGCTACCCGGCCCTGCGGAGCCTGATGGGGGAGGAAGGGCGTCTCTCGGCGACGCGCGAGGGTTGGGAGGAACGAGCGCTCCAGACCGTCGGCGTCTACTTCGAGCTCACGGGCGGGAACCGGACGTGAAGCTCGTCCTCTACCTCCACATGCACCAACCCTGGCGGCTCGCCCGGTTCCGCTACGTCGATCTCGGCTCGGGTCGGCCGTATGTCGACGAGCGGCGCAACCTCGAGATCTTCCAGGGGATCGCGGAACGCTGCTACCGCCCCGCGCTCAAGCGCCTCTTGGGATCGCTCGAGGCCTTTCCGGAGTTCCGGTTCAGCCTCTCCGTGACCGGCACGTTCCTCGAGCAGGCCCGCAGGGCCGCGCCCGACGTGCTCGATCTCCTCAAGGCCGCCGTGCGGACCGGCCGCGTCGCCCTCCTCTCGGAGACCTACTACCACTCCCTCGCGTTCCTCCTCCCGCCCCCCGAGCTCGCCGAGGAGGTCGATCGGCACCGCCAGGCCCTCCAGCAGGAGTTCGGCCTCCGTCCGACGGCGCTTCGGATGACCGAGCTCGCCTACTCCGACGACCTCGCCCGCTTCGCCGAGCGCGAGGGGTTCCGGGGCATGCTCTTCGAGGGGTGGGAGGGGGTCCTGCACGGCCGTCCCCCGACCGAGGTCTACCGATCCTCGGCGGCGCCGTCCGTCCGGCTCCTGGCCCGCCACTACCCGTTGAGCGACGACGTCGGGTTCCGGTTCTCGTCGACGGGCTGGTCCGGCTACCCGCTGACGAGCGAGAAGTACGTCCAGTGGATCGCCGCGACCCCCGGCGAGGTCGTCAACCTGTTCATGGACTTCGAGACGTTCGGCGAGCACCACCCCGCGTCGAGCGGCATCCTCGAGTTCCTCTCGGCGCTCCCGAGGAGCGTCCGCGCCGCCCCGCGGCTCACCTGGGCCACCGTCGACGAGGCGCTCACCCTCGAGCCGAAGGACGCCGTGTCGGTGCCGGTCACGATCAGCTGGGCCGACCAGCACCGGGACCTTGGAGCCTGGCTCGGCAACGATCTGCAACGCTCCGCGTTCGAGGCGGCGAAGAAGGTCGGGGTCCTCGTGCGGCGGGCGAACGAGCCCACCCTCCTCGAGTCGTGGCGACGCCTGTTGACGTCGGACCACTTCTACTACATGTACGTGGGCGGCCACGGGGCGGACGCGGGCGTCCACCAGTACTTCAGCTCCTACGGGAGTCCGTACGATGCCTACGCGAACTACATGAACGCCCTGACCGACCTGCGGCAGCGGACGGTCGAGGCGTTGCCGTGAATCGGGCGATCGGACCCGCGCCCCCGGGGGGGGAGCTCCCGTGATCACCCAGCTCGCGGGGAACGGGCGGGTCCTCCTGACCCTCAATGAGGCGGGCGAATGGGAGGACCTCTTCTACCCGTACCCCGGCCAGTTCCAGCACCTGCGCGAAATGCGGCTCGGCCTCTTCGACGAGTCGCGGTCGGCCTTCGACTGGTTGCGGCCGGGCCCGGGCGTCGAACACCTCGGCCCGTCGCCGCACCTCGAGAACCAGCCGAGCTCCCGATGGCGCGTCGGCGGGATCACGATCGAGGCCGAGGAGATCGTCCACCCCAACCACGACCTCGTCCTCAGGATCCTCAAGCTCCGCGCCGAGGAGGAGCGCCGCGTCCGCCTCTTCTCCTACCAGTCGTTCACCATCGCGGAATCGATGTTCCAGGAGACGGCCTACGTCGATCCCTCGAGCTGGTCCCTCGTCCACTACAAGCGGGGCTTCTACTTCGAGCTCTTCTCCGACCCGCCGTTCGACCACGCCGTCTGCGGCGAGCACACCCTGAAGGGGTTGCGGGGCACCTACGTCGACGCCGAGGACGGCAAGCTCGAGGGGAGGACGATCGCCCACGGGGCCGCCGACTCCGTCCTCCAGTGGAACCTCTCCCTGCGCCCCGCGGAGGAGTCCGTCGTGCGCCTCGTCCTCGCGTTGGGCCGGGGCCCCGCCTCCGTCCATCAGCTGCGGGACGACGTGCGGGCGTCGGGCGCCCCCCGGTACGAGCGGGAGTCGAAGGCGTACTGGAAGGCGTGGGTCGCCCGCCACCTCGCCGACCGCCTCGGCGGCTTCGGCGAGCCGATCCGGCGCCTCGTGCGCTCGAGCATCCTCGTCCTCAAACACTGCGCCGGGGCGAACGGCTCGATCATCGCCTCCCCGGACACCCGCTCGCTCGTCGTCGGGGGCGACTCGTACAACTACTGCTGGTGGAGGGACGGCGGTTACGCCAGCGAGGCGATGGACGTCGCGGGCCTGCGGGAACACGCCGAGCGGTTCCTCCACTTCGCGAAATCCTGCCAAGGTCCCGATCGGGCGTTCGTCCACCGCCACTTCCCGGACGGCGAGATCGGCAGCACGTGGCACCCGCCCCCCTTCCTGCAGATCGACCAGACGGCGACCGTCGTCGCGGCCGCCTGGCA
>DASYZN010000040.1:0-5019 GCA_035946105.1 Thermoplasmata archaeon
CGACCCCCCGGTCCCGGAGGGGATGACGAGGGTGGTCGGCCCCGGGGATGGGGCCTGGGGGAACCGGAACCAGGGGGCCGAGCTCGGCGGGTCCCGCCGAGCGCTGGCCGTCGCGGGCCGGCCGACCGCCCCGGCGTGCAGGGAGTCGAAAAACCCCTCCCGGAAGGCGCCGGCCTCGACCAGGTGGCGGCGGCCCTGCGGCGCCCCCTCGTCGTCCCAGGGGGCCGTCGAGGGGCCGAAGGGAAAGAGTCCGTCGTCCCAGATCTCCATCGAGGCGACCGCGATCGGGGTTCCGGGCGCCGGCATCATCCCTCGCAGGGCGGCCGAACCCCCGAGCCGGAACCCGAGGATCGGGGGGACGATGTCCGAGAGGACCTCGGGGGGCAGGACGACGGCGGCGTCCCCGCCGGGCGTCGGGGAGGCCGAGCGGACCTCCGTCGCCTTCCGACGCCAGGATTCCGCCATCGCGGGGCTGGCGAGCCCCTCCAGACGGCAGCCGGTCCGGTTCACCCAATACTCCCCCGGCGCCGGCCCTTCCGGGCCGTCCGAGGACTTCACGGCGAACTCGAGGTCGACCTGGCTGCGGACGTAGCGCCGTTCGATCCCCGACGAGTTGGCGATCGTGGCCTCCGCGAGGGTCGCCCGGACCGAGCCGAAGCTTGCCGAGGGCCCCGTGCCGGATCCGAACGGCTCGAGCAGGCCCTCGACGAACCGCTCGAGGCGCTCCTCGGGGCGGGCCCAGAGCTCCCGGTCGACGCTCTCGACCGCGACTGCGCTCGCCGAGCTCGAGGGGAGCTCGACCGAGGCCGCCGGGAAGAGGCCCTGGCTCCCCGCGGCCCGGGCGTCGTCGATCGCCCGGTCGATCCCCCGATCCGAGAGGTCGGTGCTCGAAGCGAACCCGACCCCGACCCCCCCGGTTCGGGGGCGGATCAGGCGGATCCCGTACCCCTCGAGCTCGATCGGGCCCCGCCGCATCTCGACCTGCCTACCGGTGAGGTGCACCTCGTAGCGGACGAGCGACTCGCCGAACACGTCCCAGACGCCCTCGGCCCTCGGGCCAACCCGCTGGGCGACTCGGAAGGCGGTCTCCGAGGGGTTGCGGGACGGGCTCACGCCGGCCCCACGACGGCCTCGGTGAGGACGTACGGTCCGCCGGTCCCCGTCGGCAGGAGGTCGGTGTGCCCCTTCCCGCAGTACCCTGGGGACATCTCGAAGTCCTCGGATCGGCTCACCCCGCGGATCGACCGCAGGACGTCGAGCACCCGCCCGGAGAGCGCCATCGACGAGACCATCTCGCCGAGCTCGCCGTGGCGGATCCGATGCCCCTTCTTCACCTTGATCTGCAGGTTCCCCCCGAGCGGATCCTCGATCCCGCTCGTGCAGCTCTCCAGTAGGACGCCGTCGTCGACGGAGCGGATCAGCTCGTCGAGCTTCGTCTCCCCCGGGGCGACGAGGGTGTTCGTCATCCGGACGAACGGCCGGCTGAGGAAATCGGCCCGCCGGGCGTTCGAGGTCGAGCGGCGCCCGAGCGCCGCGGCCGACTCCCGGTCCTGCAGGACCTCGACGAAGCGCCCCCGGTCGACGAGGACGGTCCGCTGCGAGGGCCGCCCCTCGTCGTCGAAGAAGATCGAGCCCCAACCGCCCTTCAGGCTGCCGTCGTCGACGATGCTGATCGACTCCGGGCCGAGCGAGGTCCCCAGGAGCGGCTTCAGGTAGGAGCGGTCGCGCACGAGCTGGTCGGCCTCCGTGCCGTGGCCGAACGATTCGTGGGCGAAGGTTCCGGAGGTGCTCGGGTCGAGGAGGACCGCCGTCCGGCCGCTCGGGGGCGATGCGGCGCCCAAGAGCTCCTTCGCCGATCGAGCCGTCTTGGTCACCTCGCTCTCCGTGATCGGGTCGAGGATCTCGACGCCGGCGGTGCCGCCGTGCCCGAGGAAGTCGTACTCGACCTTCCCCCCCTCGAGGGCGAGGGCGAGGACGGACCCCCGGGTCCGGCGGATCCTCTGCAGGCAGCGCGCCCCCGCGGTCGAACGGTAGAGCCGCTCGTCCGATCGGGTCTCGAGGAGGGTGTAGGCGTTCTTGATCCCCTCGACGGAGGTCGCCCAGCCGAACCAGGTCTTCAGGAGGGCGAGGCGCTCCTCGACCGGGAGGTCGGCGGAGGGTCGAAATTCGACCGTTTCGGCCTCCCCGCGGCCGCTCGAGAGCGCCCCGGGGGGATCCCGGGCACCCCCGGCGTGCCCGATCCGCCTCAGCAGCGCCTCTTCCGCCCGGCCGAGCGACTCTTCGTCGAGGCCGCTCGAGGCCGTCTCCACCCATCCCTGGGTCCCCCACGCCCGGAGGACGACGCCCTCCCCGTGGGCGGCCGGCTGCACCCCGGTCGCGGTCCGGTCGAAGCGGACCAAGAGGCCCGAGGTCCGTTCGGCGAGCGCCTCGGCGAACCGGGTGCGCGGCTCGACCCGCTTCAGCAGCCGGTCGATGCGGTCCTCGGCCTCGGAGAGGCTCGGCATCGACGACCCCACGCACCGCGGCTCTTGAATCCCTCGGAAGAGCGACCCAGGCTCGGGGCGGGGGATCTCGAATCCCCTCTCGTTGGCTGGGTCGTCCCGAAACCGACCCACGCTCCCCGAGTCTTGAGCGAGCCGTCCGGGCGCCTTCGGACCTCGAGGGCCGGCGACGGCCCGAGGTCGTCTAGGCGCGCCGGGGCGTCCGGGCGACGGGCCTCGACAGGGGGGCGACGGCCGTCAGCCAGCCGGAGTACTTCGGCTCCTCTCCCCGGACGAGCCGGTTGAAGAGGTCCATGATGTCCCGCGTGATCGGCCCCGGGGTCCGCTCGCCGACCTTGTAATGGCCGATCTCCTGGACCGGGGCCACCTCGGCGTAGGTGCCGGAGAAGAAGACCTCGTCGGCGCTCAGGAGCTCGTTCACCGAGATCGGCTTCTCGATGACGGCGTAGCCTTGGTCGATCGCCACCTGCTTCACGGAGTCCCGCGTGACGCCGAGCAGGATGTCGGCCTCAAGTCCGGGCGTGTAGAGGCGGCCGTCCCGGACGAGGAAGATGTTCTCGCCCGTGCCCTCGGCGACGAACCCGTTCTGGTCGAGGAGGATCGCCTCCTCGTAGCCATCCTCCGCCGCGTCGATCCCGGCGAGGTAGCTGTTGAGGTAGTTCCCGGCGGCCTTCGCGAACGAGGGGATCGCGTCCGAGTGGGGCTTTCGGAAGGGGGAGATCTTCGCCCGGACGCCGGTCTCCGAGTGGTCGCCGAGGTACTTCTTCGCCGGGATCGAGGCGACGGCGAGGGAGATCTTGCCCCGCTGGTTCTTCACTCCGAGGCTCGGCTCCCCCCGGTAGACGATCGGGCGGATGTAGGCGGGGACGAGGTCGTTCGCCGCCTGGGTCTCCACGATCGCCTTCGCGATCTGGTCCTCGGAGTACGGGATCGGCATCCGGTAGAACCGCGCCGAGGCGATGAGGCGGCGGACGTGCTCCGCGAGGCGGAAGATGGCGGCGCCCTTGGGCGTCGCGTAGGCCCGGATCCCCTCGAAGACGGCCACCCCGTAGTGGAGCGAGTGGGAGAGCACATGGACCTTCGCCGAGGCGAAATCGACGAGCTCGCCATCCATCCAGACCTTCTTGCCTTCGGTGCTCAGCATCGTGGGCCTCTCGGGGCAGGATGCGCCCTTGGGGTCGGAGCAGTCGGTCGGAGTATATCCCCTTACGGTTCTCGACCCGACAGCCGGCGGCTCGCCCGTCGTTCGAGGAGGACCGGCGTCCCGCGATCCACCCGTCCGCCTCGATCCCTCCCACGCCGTTCCGAGGGCTCGGGTCGTCCGCCCGGGTTCCCTGGCTTGGCGCTGTTCGGTTCGGTGCGTTGGAGATGGAGTTGTTCAGAAGAATATACATATTCATATGAATACTCATTGACTGACCGAGCTCTCACCGGGCGAGGCCGGCCGGTTGGACCTAGCACCGGTCGGCTCCCGGCGACCGTGGGATCCAACGGCTTCGGGATCGGGGGGGGGCCCGACTCTCGACCGCATTCGGACCCTGGGCCAGAGGGATTCGCCTAGATGATTCATGGAAGCACTACAGTTTCGCATCTACGATGTCACAGCATCGAAACTGATCGATCGCCGTTCGAGTTGGCCTCCGGTACTCCAGGGGACGTTCAGCTGTGTGGCACAGGCAAGCCCGAAGGCGAACCGATCGAGATCCGAGGAGGTTGGGGGCCGTGGGCCGCCTAGCCGAAGCCCTATCCGCGTCGAAACGGCCCGTCTACTGAGCTCTCCCCCGGGGTGAGACGTATAACTATCGTTATACATCGTCGCGATGCGGCCAAAACCACCTACATTCACGTCACAGATGCTTAGTTACGCATCCAGACATTTATTGATGCCCATCTAGGAGATTTGCCTAGGTGAGGACTCGAGGGTCACCGATCTCCTGCCGGCGGCCGAAAGGGAGGCCCCTGAGGCTCCTCGGGCGACGTCGAGGGCTAATTTCCTAGATAGCCCATTAAAATTGCCTTCCAACGCAACTATGCATGATTAGACACCTTTCTATTCCACACGACCGTCTTCGCCTTCCCTCCCGGCGGCCACCGGGCCTCTTGGGTCGTCCACCATTCCGAGCAGCCGCTGGCGTCGAGGGCCCCGATCATGTGCCAGGTCTGGCCGGAGGCCGCCCTCATGGGATCCTTTGAGGCGATCTCGGCCCCCAGGCGAGCCGCCCGCTCGTCGAGCTGGACGACGGTGAGGGAGCGCTTCAGTCGTTCGAGCGCGACGAGCCGACGGTCCCGACCGGCCGAGGCGTCCCTGCGGGCGATCACCTCGAGCTCGAGCAGATTCGCCGAGGTCGTCGCCACCTCCTCCCCGGTGAGCCGCTTCAGGAGGGGGTGGGTCCAAGCCTCCCCCCGAAGGATCCCGAGGAGGATCGGGGTATCGAGGCCCTTCATCGGCCCTCCGACGGACGCAGCCCGCGGAGCCGTCGCCACTCCTTCGCGTCCCGGGCCCCGCGCCCCTTCGGCC
>DASYZN010000041.1:0-1649 GCA_035946105.1 Thermoplasmata archaeon
AGCGGGACGTCGATCGAGGGGACGGGGGACCGGATCCCGACGGGGATCGCCGACTTCGACTATCTCACCGGCGGGGTGCCCGCGGGCTCCGTCGTCCTGCTCGCCGGGGAGGCGGGCGCGGGGCACCAGGAGTTCGCCCTCACGAGCGCGGTCCACATGATGCTGCACTACGACGATCCCCGGGCCCACGAGCTCTACTTGGGGAACGCGCGCGGCCCGTTCGTCTATCCGAAGGGGGTCGCCTACCTGAGCGCCACCCGTTCCAAGGAGGAGGTCCTCCAGGAGGTCTCGGGGGCGTTCGAGCCGTCGTACCGCTCCGTCTTGGAGCGGCACCTCGTCTTCCACGACCTCTCGGCGTCGTACTTCTCCGATTCCGTCGTCCCGGAGCGCTGGGCGGCGATGTCGAGCCCGCTCCTCGCCGCGGCGCCCGTCGCGCCGACCCCGGATCCGTTGAGCGCGATCGCGGGCGCCGTCGAGGCCGACGGGGCGTCGAACCTCGTCGTCGTCGATTCGCTCACCGACCTGCTCGTCCGCAAGGGGATCGAGACCGAGTCGATCCTGACCCTCGTGAAGGGCCTCCGACGGCGCGCGAAGACGTGGGGCGGCCTCGTCTACCTATTGCTGTCGAGGGGCGTGGCGCCGGAGTCGACGGAGCAGGCGCTCTACGATTCCGTCGACGGGGTCCTCTCCTTCTCCTGGACCTCGGGGCCGTACCAGTCGCATCGCACCCGCTCGATGATCGTCGGCAAGTTCATGCCGGTCCTTTCGAGGATCCCGGCGGAGCTCCAGGGCCGGTTCGTCATCCGGGTGAGCACGGTGAGCGGGCTGGTCACCACGCAATATGAGCGAATCTAGCCTAGCCAAGGTGCCGAGCGGCATTGCGGGCCTCGACGAGATGCTCGGCGGAGGGTTCCCGAAGGGGCACGTCGTTCTCGTCACGGGCCTTCCCGGGACCGGGAAGACCTGCTTCGGCCTCCAGTTCCTCTCCTCGGGCCTCGCCAAGGCGGAGAAGGGGCTCTTCCTCTCCCTCGAGGAGGACGCGCCGCAGCTCCTGGAGAGCGCCCGGCAGTTCGGCTGGCCGGTCGACGAGGCGGTCCAGAAGGGCGCGCTCAAGATCCTGCGGCTCGATCCCAAGGAGACCAAGCAGAACCTCCAGCGCATCCAGGGCTCCCTCGGCAAGGAGCTCGGACAGCTCGGGGCGAAGCGGATCGTGGTCGATTCGGTCTCGCTCTTGAACATGCTCAGCGACAACGAGCCGGATCGCCGGCAGCTGCTCTTCGGCCTCGCCGCCGCGTGCCGGGCGTCCGGGGCGACGACGATCCTCACGGCCGAGGCGGACCCTTCGCACCCCGCGGTCAGCCGGGACGGTCTCTCGGAGTACGTCGCCGACGGGGTGATCCTCCTCGGCTACAGCACGGCGGAGGATGGGCTTCGGATCGGCCTCTCGATGCGGGTCCTCAAGATGCGTCGGACGGCCCACGCCCGCACCGTCCAGCCGTACCGGATCGGACCCGGCGGGATCGCGGTCGACGCGAAGGCCGTCGACTTCGGCCGGGGGTTCTAGGCCGCCCCCCGCACGGCTGCCTCGGGCCCGCCCCCGACTCGTGGGGCCCCCGAGCGGCGGTTCCGGGCGATCCGAGGGGCGAGGT
>DASYZN010000042.1:0-1963 GCA_035946105.1 Thermoplasmata archaeon
TGGGAGAGGCCGAGCACAATCCCCTCCCCGGTCACCGAGGGGGAGGGCAGGTCGATCGCCCCGTGGTGGCGGTGGCTCGGCGATCGGTACGGCCCCGTGCCGGCGCCTCGCCGACGGGAGATGATGCGCTTCCCCATCAGAACACCCCGGCCCGTCCGCCGATGTCCTCGGCCGAGTGCCCTTCCGCGAGGCGCACCGTGGCGATCTTGCCGGTGCGCACGATCTTCGTGTTGACCTTGGCGACCTTGCACTGGTAAAGCTCTTCGACCGCGCGCTTCACGTCGGCGCGGCTCGCTCGCCGGTCGACGACGAACTCGAGCTTGTTCATCCGCTCCATCTCGTCCATCGACTTCTCCGTCACATAGGCGTGCAGGAGGATCCGGTGGCGGAGATCCGTCACGGTCGCTCCCCGGAGAGCCGGGCGCGCAGCCGTTCCAGCGCGACCTGCGAGATGACCGTTAGCCGACCCGGGTCCCCCCCGGGCGCGAGGTCCTCCGTGCCGAGGCGGCCCACCGGGACCACGTCGACCCCGGGCAGGTTGCGGAAGCCCCGAGCGGCCCCGGGCTCGCTGGTCACGATGAGGAGGCTCCTCGGCTCGTGTCGATACCGGCCCCGCCGCTTGCCCCGGCCGGCCCTCACATGGGTCCCCTGGGAGGCCCGTTCGAGGTCTTCGGTCAGATGGAGGCGCGAGACGACGGCGGCCGCGTCCGCGGTCGCGGTCACCTTCTCGAGCGCGTTCTCGAGCACGATCGGGAGATGCACCTCGTCGGGGACCCGGTGGCCCCGTGCCCTCGCGAGGGCGACCTCCCGCGTCGCGGACAGCGCCGCCCGGAAGGCCAACCGACGCTCCTGCGTGTTGATCTTCTTCCCCCACAGGGTCGCCACGCGGGGGGGGTGGGCCTGTCCGCCTCCGACGGTGTTCGGGGCCTGGGCGCCGGTCATCGACCCCATCAGCCTCGGGCTCCGCGAGACGCCCTTCCCCTTGCCCGACCAGCGGACCGAATGCCGTCGGCCGGCGGTCCGGCTGGTCCCATGGGGCTGGCGGCGCGCCGCGTGGGCGGCGACGACGGCCCGACGGATCAGGTCGGATCGGACGGGGTCCGAGAACGCCTCCGGGAGGCTCAGCAGCTCGCCGGCCTTCCCGTGGAGGTCGAGCACGTGGACCCGATGGTGGACCACGTGCCCCTCCGAGGGCGGAGGGGTGCCTTCGGGCCGGGACGTCGCGCTCATCCGCCCTGCTTCGAGTGGGTGCTGAGGTAGCGGAGATCGACCTTCTCGACGGAGGCGACCTGGCTGCGGATCGGCAGCCGGAACTTGAGGAGCCGCCGGGACGGGCCCGGGAGCGAGCCGTGGAGGACGAGGCAGGGCGAGCGCACCTCCCCGTATCGGAGGAACCCACCCGACGGGGTCAGGGGGTCCGACCGGGGGTCCTTGACGATCTTGAGGATCCGCAGGTTGTAGATCGTCCGACGGTGGAACCCCATCTGGCCCGCCTGGGGGATCCGGTAGCTCACGAAGCTCGGGTTGTGCGGGCCGAGCGTGCCGATCATCCGCCGGTGCTTCGAGTTTTTCCGGGGTTGGAGCTTCACGCCCCAGCGCTTCGTGTGGCCCTGGAACCCCTTGCCCTTCGTGACGGCGATGACGTCGAGGAACTCCCCCTCCTTCGCGAGCTGTTCGATGGGCAGTTCCTTGCCGAGGCGGTCGAGGGCGAAGGCGCGGCGGTCCTCGAACTTCTCCCCCGAGACCCGCACCTCGAAGAGCTCGGGGGTCTTCGAGGAGACGCCCGTGATGAGGAACGGTTGGGTGTGGACGACGAGACGGACCTCGTCGCCCGAGGTGGCGCCGAAATGGGCGAGGGCCTCCGCGGAGCTCTCGGGATGAAGCGGCATCGCGCGACCGAGCTGCTCGGCGGGGGCGGCTCCCCAAGCCTCCGCGATGACCCGCGCGCCGTAGGGATCGCGTC
>DASYZN010000043.1:0-10749 GCA_035946105.1 Thermoplasmata archaeon
GTCCAGCGCATCGCGCGGGGCAGCGGTCAGCGTCCCCACGAGGTGAGGGCGCTCCTCAAGTACTGTGAGACCACGAAGAAGGCCGCCCACGGGATCGCCTCGAACCGCCGCCTCCGACGCCAGATCGAGCGGCAGCTCGGCAGCGGCGACCTTCCGGCGTAGGAACAAAGATGGTCCTGGACACGATCGAAGCTTGGACCGGCTTCCTCTTCGTGTTCTTCCTCCCCGGGTTCGCCCTTACGAGGGCCGTCTACCCCGAGCAGCGGGCGTTCCGGCCGCTCAATCTGCTCATCGCGCTGCAGCAGTCGGTCCTGGCGGTCGTCCTCAGCGTGGTCTTGACGATCCTCGTCGGCTTCCTCTGGCTCGGCACCCCGACCGGGGTGCAGGCCCATTGGACGAGTCCCCTCCTCGAGGCGAGCCTCGGGGGGGTCACCCTCGTCGGGTTCGCCGCCGCCGCGCTCCGGGGGAGCTTCGCCCGGGTGCCGCCCTCCGCCTCCCGAGGCGAGGACGCCCCGGGGGAGTCCCACCCGCTCGAACTGGTCCGGGCTCTTGATCGCCTGGCCCGGGACGAACGACGGCTGCGGAACCGCCTGCGGGTCCTCGGCGCGGGAAGCTCGGAGGCCGACGAGATCGAGCGGTCGCTGAAGCGATTGCGGGGCGAGGCGGATCGGCTGAGGGCCGAACGGGAGGCCGAATACGCCGCGTGAGGGACCCTCCGGCCACAAGATGGTCCTGGTCGTCCGCGGGGAGCTTCGCCTGACCTGCGGCAAGGCGGCGGTCCAGGTCGCCCATGCGGCGGTCCTCCTGGTCCAGGGGGCCACCCGGCGCGAACGACCGGCCCTGGAGGCCTGGGCCTCCGAGGGGCAGAAGAAGATCGCCCTGCTCGTCCCGACCCTCACCGAGATGGAGGCCCTCGCCCGAAAGGCCCGGGCGCTCGGGATCCCGACGGTCTTCGTGGAGGACGCGGGGCTCACCGAGGTCCCCCCGGGGACGAAGACCGTGCTGGGCCTCGGCCCGGCTCGGGCGGATCAGCTCGACCCGATCACGGGAACCCTGCCGCTCCTCTAACGAAAAACGCACCCCGCGCGCCGATAAACGCATAAATAGAGGGGTCTGAATCGGACGGTGTTGGCCGCAAGCCGGCGACCGACCGGGGGGGAGGCGCGCCGATGAAGCTGTGGATCTACATCGTCCGTCGGCTCATCCTGCTCGTTCCGGTGATCATCGGGGTGATGACCATCACCTTCCTCATCACGGCCTCCCTGCCGATCGAGGAACGGCTCACCGCGGTCTTCGGGACCGGACGGGTCCCGCTCCAGCCGTACGTCTCCTGCTCGCTCCTCGGACTGCCCGGCAATGGCCTCTGCCGGAACACGGTCTACTTCCACGACCTCCATGTCCTCGGGCTCGATCAACCCGCCTATGTCCAATGGGCCATCTACATCGAGAACAGCCTCACGCTCAACTGGGGGACGACCGACGCCCATAGCCATGCGAGCGAGGCGCTGCTCGGGAGCTCGACCATCCCGATCACGACGGCCCTCTCCTGGTACGTCCCCTATTCGCTCGAGCTCGCCACCGTCTCCCTCTTCCTGATCCTCGTCATCGCCGTCCCGCTCGGGAACTATTCGGCCGTCTACCGGAATCGCCCGCTCGACCAGGGCGCCCGCGTCATGTCGTTCTCGGGGTTCGCCCTCCCCGGCTTCCTCTTGGCGACGATCCTGCTCCTCGCCGCGACGGCGCTCATCAGCTCGATCCCGATCGGCTGCGGAGGGACGTTCTTCCCCTTCCTGCAGCTATACAACTCCTGGCCGCCGTTCAGTTGCGTCGGAGGTCAGCCGAGCTGGATCGGGATGAACTATCAGACGAGCCCGACGGGGTTCCCGACGGTCGACGCCCTGATCCACGGCCAATACTGGCTCGCCGGGGACACCCTCGTCCGCCTGATCCTGCCCGCGTTCACGATCGCCTACGGGTCGGTCGCCTTCATCCTGCGCTACGTGAGGAACAGCATGCTCGAGGTGATGAACCTCGATTTCGTTCGGACGGCGCGCTCGAAGGGCGTCCCGGAGCGGATCGTCGTCCGCAAGCACGCCGGACGCAACTCGCTCAACGTGACGATCACGATCCTGGGACTCACCTTCGCCGGGTTCATCGGCGGCTTCCCGATCATCGAGGACGTCTTCAATCTCAAGGGGATCGGGCTCGTCCTCGTCGACTCGATCCAGCCGACCCCCGACTTCGGCCTCATCTTCGGCACCACCCTCCTCTTCACGATCATCGTGGTCTTCGCCAACATCATCGTCGACGTCCTCTACGCGTTCCTCGACCCGAGGGTCCGGCTGGGGTAGTCAGGCATGGTCGACCGTCCCGCGCCCAGTTTCCAGAAGCCGGCCCAGACCGGCCGTCGACCGAACCCCCAGATCGCCCAGATGAAGCGGACGTTCTTCTTCCTCTCGAGGAACACCCTCGCCATGGTGGGCCTCGGCATCCTGGTCTTCTTCGTCCTCGTCGCCCTGTACGCCTTCGTCTATCCGGCGCCGAACGACGCGCTGCAGAGCTACTGCGGGTCCGCCACGAGCAACGGCGGCACGGGCGGGTCGTCCGGATTGGGCGGGTGCATCTCCGTCTGCACGTACGCCAACACAGGTCCGCCGCCGGGTCCGAACTGCTATCCGGTCGACACGAACACGCCCTCCGAGGTCGCCCCCACCGTGAATCTCGCCCATCTCTCCGGGGGCCCGCTCCCGTTCGGTTCGCTCACCGTGGTGCCGAGCGGGAACTACTTCTTCAATCCGTTCGCGGGCCTCATCAAGGGCTCCCAGTGGTCGCTGGGGATCGCGACCGGGATCGTGGTCTCCGGGGCCGTCATCGGCCTGCTCCTCGGCTCGGTCGCCGGGTACTTCGGGGGCCTCATCGACGAGCTCATCATGCGCATCACGGACGTCTTCCTCTCGATCCCGGGGCTCCTGCTCGTCCTCGTGATCATCGCGAGCGTGGGCTATCAGGTGAAGGGACTCGAGGGTCGGGTCCTCGTCCTGATGGGGGCCTACATCATCACCTGGTGGCCCATCTACACGCGGATCGTCCGCGGGCAGGTCCTGGTGACCCGGGAGCAGAAGTACGTCGAGGCCTCGAAGGCGAGCGGCGCGCGGAGCGGGCGGATCATCCTGAAGCACATCCTGCCGAACAGCCTCTATCCGGTGTTCGTCCAGATGTCGCTCGACGTCGGGACGATCCCCCTCGGCGTCGGCGCCCTCGTCTTCCTCGGGTTCATCATCTTCCCGAGCCAGTACTTCCCGGAGTGGGGGACCCTCTCGGCGCTCTCGGTGCTCCAGCTCCCCAGCGCGCTCAACACCTGCGCCATCCAGGGGACGAGCTGCGTCTTCCCGTGGTGGCAGATCTTCTTCCCGGGGGTCACCCTGTTCATGTTCGCCATCTCCGTGAACTTCCTGTCGGACGGCCTGCGCGACGCGCTCGACCCCCGCCTGAGGAGGTGAGGGAGGACGGCGGTGGCGGCCTCCCGAGGCGGATCGGTCCCGGACGATCTCGCGAGCGGACCCCTGCCCGCCGCCGGAGCTGCCGAACCCGTCCCGGACGCCCCGCCGGTCCTGGAGGTCCGCAACCTTCGGACGTACTTCTTCACCTACGACGGGGTCGTCAAGGCCCTCGACGGGGTCTCCTTCGGGATCCGGCGGGGGGAGACCCTCGGCCTCGTGGGGGAGACGGGCTGCGGGAAGTCGGTCACCGCGTTCTCGATCACCAAGCTCATCGCCGACCCGCCCGGACGGATCATGGACGGGGTGATCCGGTTCGACGGGGCGAACCTGCTCTGGGGGATCCACAAGGAGGCGTCGTTCGCCCCGATCCCGAAGACGAACCGGGTGAAGGTCACGCGGCACTACCGCCCGATCAAGGCGGGGCAGGAGCGGATGACGTCGGTCCGCGGCGGGGGGATCTCGATGATCTTCCAGGAACCGATGAGCGCGCTCAACCCGATCTTCACCATCGCCGACCAGATCTCGGAGGCTCTGCTGCTCCACCGGGGGGAGGAGATCATCGAGCGCCTCCTGCACGTCCGCACCTCGGGCCCGGAGGTCCAGGCTGCGATCGACGAGCTCGTCAAGGCCGCCCGATCGTCGGAGATCGGCGCCATCCGGAAGGCCGCCGTCGCCTTCGGCGCCGCGACCCGGCTTCCGTCCCTCGGCACCCAGGCCTACTATATCTTCAAGGGCGGCCGGACCGATCTCGAAGGGAAGCGGCGGGAAGTCGCCCGCGCCCTGCGTCGGGTCGAGCTCTCGGGGCTCCAGAAGAGCTTCCTCAGGAACCAGCGGCGGCGCCTGGAGATCGATCGGGCGCTCAAGGAGCTCGACCTAGAAGAGATGCGACGGGAGCAGCAGTCCGGCTCCCGGCGCCGCGCCCTCCGATCGCGCCAGCTCGGCCTTAGGCTCGGGGGACTCTACCTGGGCCTCTGGGGGGTCCGGGGGCACGTCAACAAGCCGCTCAAGGAGGAGACGTTCTGGCTCTCCGTCGGCCACCTCGAGGGGGTCTCCATCGCCAACCCGGTCCAGGTCGCCCGCGGCTACCCCCACGAGCTCTCCGGCGGGATGCTGCAACGGGTCATGATCGCCATGGCGCTCTCCGCCGAGCCGACGGTCCTCATCGCCGACGAGCCGACCACGGCGCTCGACGTCACCATCCAGGCGCAGATCCTCGACCTGATGCGGGACCTGAAGCGCCGCGTCGGCACCGCGATCCTGCTGATCACCCACGACCTCGGGGTCATCGCGGAGGTCGCCGACCGGGTCTGCGTGATGTACGCCGGCAACGTCGTCGAGAGCGCGCCGGTCGGCGCCCTCTTCAAGCGGCCGCTCCACCCCTACACCCAGGGGCTGCTCGCCTCGATCCCCCGCCTGCACGACCCCAACCGCGCGCTCGAGTCGATCCCGGGCTCGGTCCCGAACTTGATCTATCCACCGTCGGGATGCCGGTTCCACCCGCGCTGCCCGCACGCGATGCCGATCTGCAAGGAGACCCGGCCCCCGACGACGCTGGAGGGCGAGGGCCACGAGGTCGCCTGCTACCTCTACCATGGCCCCTCGGTCGAGGTCGGAGGGACGTAGGCGGAGCCATGGGAGCCGAAACGGACCCGGCGGTCCTCCTCTCCGTCCGCAACCTTCGGAAGTACTTCCCGATCCGGGGCGGCCTCTTCAGCACCCACGTCGGGGACGTCCGGGCCGTCGACGGGGTCTCCTTCGACGTCCACGAAGGGGAGACGGTCGGCCTCGTCGGGGAGTCCGGCTGCGGCAAGACGACCGTGGGGCGCCTCATCCTTCGCCTATTGGAACCGACCTCGGGCCACACCTTCTACCGTCCCCCTCTCGAGGACGCGCAGCGGCTCGACGAGCTCTACGAGCGGCTCGGGCCCGCGCTCGGGGGGAACGGCGCCGCCCCCCAATACACGAAGGCCCAGCTCGAGGCGATCGCCGCGATCGACCGGCTCGCGCAACGCTACTCCCTCTACCGGATGTCCCACCACCAGATCCAGAAGCTGAGGGGGAAGCTGCAGATCGTCTTCCAGGACCCGTTCTCCTCGCTGAGCCCCCGGATGCTCGTGCGGGACGTCATCGCCGAACCCCTCGCCATCCACCACCTCGGGAGCCGCGCGGAACGCTACAAGTGGGTCCAGGAGCTCCTGGTCGCGGTCGGCCTCAACCCGGACCACGTCTGGAGGTTCCCCCACGAGTTCTCCGGGGGCCAGCGGCAGCGGATCGGGATCGCGCGCGCCCTCTCCCTGAGGCCCGACTTCATCGTGCTCGACGAGCCGACGAGCGCCCTCGACGTCTCGGTCCAGGCCCAGATCCTCAACATCCTGAAGCGCCTGCAGGCGGAGCAGCGGCTCGCCTACCTGTTCATCTCGCACCACCTCTCCGTCGTCCGGTCGATGAGCCATCGGGTCGTGGTGATGTACCTGGGCCAGGTCGTCGAGCGGGCCCCGACGGAGGACCTCTTCGACCGGCCGATGCACCCGTACACCCAGGCCCTGCTCGCGGCGATCCCCGTGCCCGATCCCGAGTACAAGCGGGAGCGGATCGTCCTCTCCGGCGACGTCCCGAGCCCCGCGGCGCCCCCGTCCGGATGCCGGTTCCACACGCGGTGCCCGGCGGTGATGGCGATCTGCCCGAAGGTCGAACCCCCCCTCCTGAGGATCCGCGGCGACCACTACGTCGCCTGCCACCTCTATCCGCACCCCGAGGGCTCCGCGGGGCCGGCCCACCCCGAGCCGTCGCCCCCCGAGCCCCTCGCCTCGGCGAGCCCGACGGACGGCGGCGCGCTGCCCGCCGGTCCCTGACGGATCCTCCGAGGGGCCATGGGTCTCCTCTCCCAGCGGCTCTGGCCTCGCCCGACCCCGGAGGAGCGGAAGAAGGCGCTCGAGGACCCCGGGGTCTCCTGGAAGCAGTGGTTCTACCAGAGCTTCGCGAAGGTCTACCTGGGGCTCGCCTTCCTCATCGTCGACGCGATCGTGGCCGGGACCTTCCTCGAACCCCCCGCGAACCTGGCGGCTCTCGTCGTCTCCGTCGCGCTGGCCCTCTACCTCGAGTACGTCGCCTACCAGTACCTCTGGTTCGACCCCGAGCCCGGATGGGTCTCGGCCCACCGCCCGGCCCCACGATCGCCGCCCGAGCCCGCGGCTCCCCGTGGATTCGTGCCGTCCGGATCCCGGGCGATGCGCCCCCCGATCGCCTACCGACGGACCTGGCTCCACCCGTTCCCCTTCGGGCGCTGGACCGAGGCGGGTGTACGCTACCGCCGGGGTCAGACCCCCTACCCCGCCGACTACGGCGGACCGGACCCGAACGAATTCATCTGAGGGGCGTCGGGAGCCGCCCCCGCCTCGGGACCTCCGAGGGTGGGCGGGGAAGGGGTTGGCGAGGCGGTTCGACTACGAGATCATCCCGTTGCCGTTCCAGGTCCACCAGGTCTGCTGGTTGCCCCCGCCGAGCATGACCGACGTGTTCGGCGTCGACATGTCGACCCAGGACGCGCCGCTCACGATCAGGTTGAACTGGCCCCAGTAGAGATAGAGGGCGAGCCCGTTCGCGATCTGCTCGATGAAATTGTAGAGCAGGACGCGGGCCGGCGTCGGATCCATCACCGCCGAGATGTTCATCGCGTTGAGGAGCGCCTTGTAGGCCTGACCCTGGCAGGCGTTCGGGATCCCGCCCAGGTTCTCCGCCAGGTGGGCCCAGCCGACGTAGTCGCTCACCGCGGGGCAGGTCCCGCCCGGATAGCTCAGCTGGCTGAAGTTCGCGACGGTGGTCAGCTGAGGCTGGACGTCGTCGGAGCTCGTGTAGAGCGCACCGTAGAGCGGGGCCACGTAGTCGGTCGGGTCGGGGTAATCCGGCGCCCAGCCCAACTGGTACATCGGCATCGGGTTCGACCCGCCGGGGTCGCCGAGGTTGGTCACCAGATCGGCGAAGTTGATGTCGAGCGTCGCGAACTTGATCGTGCCCCCCGACTGCTGTTCGACGCCCGCCGCGAGCAGGGCGATCAGCTGGTCGAGGGACGGACTCCCGGTCTCGCCCATGAACGGCACGACGCACGGCGTGCTCGTCGTGCAGGACTTGAGCTCGGGGTCGTAGTACGGCGACGTCGGATCGCGACCCTGGGCGAGCCACCATTGGGCCGAGCCCTGCGTCGTCGCTCCCCCACTCGGATCACCCGACGGGAAGCTCACGTTCCGGGGATAGTAATTCCCCATGAATTGCGGGATCGCGCCCCCGTAGTTGAAATCGTAGGTGATCCCGTCGACGGTGTTCACGGTCCGCTGCGCCGTATCGTAGGGGTAGGCGCGGGCGACGAACTCCCGGATGGCGATCCAACTGTAGAAATCGCTCGGCACGGTGATCGGGGTCGTCGTGTACTTCTGGGCGCCCGCGATCGGGAAGTTGAAGTTGTAGGCCCAGAAGTAGATGCTGATCGTCGGCGCCGACGTCGTGTGGATCTTCCCCTGCTGGATCAGCTGGAGCAGGATCGAGACGTCGGTCGCCGGGATCGACGCGGAGTCCGCGACGCCGGCCTGGTAGGCCTGCTCCCCTTCCTGGGCGGTCGGCTCCCAGACGACGTCGACGTTCGGGACGTAGCCGTTGACCGGGGGCATGCAGCCGCTCCAGGTGCAGGTGGGGTTCTGCGCATAGGCGGGGTTCGCCTTCAGCGTGTATTGCGAGCCGATGATCAGGTTCGCCAGGTAGTAGGGGCCGCTCGCGACCGCGTTCCACTGGGTGTTGCCGACGTAGGGCGGCAGGGAGGCCGCCTGCTCCCAGCTATCCCAGGAGGTCGGGGACATCGCCGCGACCGCGCGGGCGTATCCCGTCGAGTCGCTCGAGCGGGCGCCCCCCGGCAATAGGCAGGGCTTGTCACCGGTCTTGTCCTTCGAGTAGGTCGCGTTCGTGCTCGTCCAGCCCGGGATCCCGCTCCCCTGGGCCGAGTACCACCCGCACGGTTCGATCCCGCCCCCTTGCGCGTCGGCCGCGATCTCGAGGAAGAACGGCCAGGGGATGCCGCTTCCGTTCGCGATGAACGTCACGCAACCGTGGTAGCTCGACATCGCCACGCTCGGGCAGTAAGCGCTCGAGTTGACCAGGATCGTTCCGAACTCGTTCGAGGGGGTGTTGTTGATGGCGCCGTGGTTCCCGCTGGCGTCCCAGCTCCCGTTGCCGGGATTGAGGAGGGTCTGGCCGATGAGCCATCCGGGGTTGTACTGGTAGAACGGATCGTTCGCGAACGCTTCGGTCCGCAGGTAGGTGAAGAGGACGTCCGTTGGATAGACGTTCCAGCTCGCGCCAGTCTTCGGATCGTAGAACTTGGCGACGTTGTTGATCACGAAGGTGAACGCACGCTGTTGGGGAAACGCGAGGTCGGTTCCGGACGCGCCCCCGCTGCCGAAGAGGGTCCCGCACTGCGGAGCTCCCGGGACGCAGACCGCGAGATCGGGGACGAAATTCGCCGGGGACGGCCCCGCATCCGTTCCGTTGAACTGGATGAGGGTCTGGAACAGGTTCAGCACGACCTCGCCGCTGACGGAATCGTAGGCGATCGACGGATCGGTCGTCTTCGAACCGCCGGGAGCAAAGTAGAATCGCTCGAGGGTGCCCGGGTGCGGACTCTTGCCGGAAGCGCCGGCCAAGAGGGATCCGCTCACGCCGGTCGGGGTCACGAAGACGGTCCAAATGTAGTTCTGAGTCGCCGAGACCGCGCTCGATCCGGCACCGGAGACGGCCGTTCCGACGAACTTGATCTGGTAGATGCCGGGGGTCTGGAACGAGACGTCAGCCGAGGCGGAGACCGACGTGTTGGTGGGGCTCGAGATCTGCCCACCGACCGCGGTGATCGTCGGGGACTGGGGGACGAACTGGGGGTTGGTGGGGCTCCCCGAGTAGACGCCGGTCACGGAGACCTTCCCCTGGGGGGCGATGACGCCCGTCGCGGAACCCCCGGTCACCGTGGTGTTCGCGGTGATCATGCCGGAGACGGTCGGGACGTCCGAGGCGTTGAGGGCGGCCGCGTTCGCCGTCACGGTGATCGGGACAAGATGGCTGAAGCTGTCGTGGGTCGTCCCCTTGACGTTCGCCGTGACCGAGGCGATATACGAACCGGGATAGGTGAACGAATGGGTGACGGTGGAACTGGGCTGGGTAACGGGGGAGGATCCGTCCCCAAAGTTGAAGGTGAAGTTACTGCCGCTCTCCCCCGAGGGAAGGAGCGCGGTGAAGGGTACGGAGAGACCGGTCTGGACTGCGCTCAGCGGGACGAGGAGCGACATGTCATGCGCCGAGAGGATCGTGGAACAGGCCGGCGTGTTCGCCGGCTGGCAGGTCTTGGAAAGGGAGCTCGTCGGCTTCATCGCGTTGAGCGCGACGTACGTGCCGGCGCCGACGACGATCACCACGATCGCCATGACGGCCAGGGCGGTCGGGAGCGCCATGCCTCGCTCCGATCGCCAGCGCGGGTTCCGCTCTAGGTATCCGCTTCGCTCGTGCCCCTGCATTCAGCCTTCCCCCGATTTCGGCCGAGGCCGAAACTCGGGCGGTTTACTGCCGGGGTGATATATATACCCACGTCACGTCCGCTCCCGTGACACGACCTATTCGCCCGCGGCGCCTCGCCCCGTCGCTTTTGAGCGCCGATTTCGCGCAGCTCGGCGCGGCGATCGCCGCCGCGGAATCGGGGGGGGCCGATGCGTTCCATCTCGACGTGATGGACGGCCATTTCGTGCCGAACCTCTCCTTCGGTCCGGCCCTCGTCAAGGCCGTGCGAGCGCGGACGCAGCGGCCGTTGGACATCCACCTCATGATCGAACACCCCCAAAAGTACGCCCGGGCCTTCGCCGAGGCGGGGGGAGACACCCTCGTCTTCCATCTCGAATCCCAGGACGAGCCCTCGGAGGTCGTCCGCACCGTGAAGGAGCTGGGCGTCGCGGTCGGCGCGGCGCTGCGGCCCGAGACCCCGATTGCCCGGGCCGCTCCGATCCTCGATCGGCTCGACCAACTGCTCGTGATGAGCGTCCATCCCGGATTCTCGGGTCAGAGCTTCCTTCCCGAGGCGCTCCCGAAGCTCGAGGAGGCGTGCCGAGCCCTCGGGGCGATCGGTTCGCCCGCCGACCTCTCGATCGATGGGGGGGTGGGGGTAGAGACCGCCCGCCGGGCCGCGGGCGCGGGCGCGACGTTCGTCGTCTGCGGCAACTCGGTC
>DASYZN010000044.1:0-2146 GCA_035946105.1 Thermoplasmata archaeon
AACCTCCGGGACGAGCTTCGGCGGACCCACCAGAGGATCCTCGAGGTGCGGCGATCCCTCGACGGGGCCGTGGAGGGGGCCGTCGAGCGTCGGACCCCGAACCTCGCCGCGGTGCTCGGACCGCTCTTGGCCGGACGGATCATCGCCGCCGCGGGCGGCCTCGACCGCCTGGCCCGCCTTCCGGCGAGCACCGTGCAGGTCCTCGGGGCCGAGCGGGCCTTCTTCGACCACCTTCGGCGCGGCAGCCGGCCCCCGCGGCACGGACTCCTCTTCCTGCATCCCATGATCCAGGGGGCGTCGCGGAAGGAGCGGGGTCGGCTCGCCCGGGCCCTGGCGGGCAAGGCCGCGATCGCGGCCCGCCTCGACCGGGCGGAACGGCCGCTCGACCCGTCGATCGCCGCGGCGTTCGAACGGCGGGCCGAGGCGATCCGGGCCGCCCCGCGTCCCCCCCGGAACGCCCGGTCAGTCCGAACGCCACTTCACCGAGCAACCGAGGACCGCTAGTTCGCTCCGCGGGATCGGTCGGCCGGCGAGGGCGGCCTCGAGCGCCTCCTCGAGGAAGCGCTCCCGCACCATAGACGGCTCCTTCGGCTGGTCGTCGATGCGACCCTGGAAGAGAAGGGTCCGCTTCGGGCCGAAGAGCATCGGGTGGGGCGTCACGAGGGCGCCGTAGGCCCGGGCGACCTCCTGGCTCTCGTCCCACAGGTAGGGGAAGGGGTAGTGTTTCTCCTGGGCCCGCTCGACCATCCGCTCGAACCGGTCGTCGGGGTACTGCCGAGCGTCGTTCGAGTTCACCACGACGAACGCGACCCCCTGGGGCTGGTAGCGCCGCGCGAGGTCGATCAGCCGGGACTCCCACCCCTGCACGTACGGGCAGTGGTTGCACCAGAAGGTGACGAGCAGGTGGGACGAGCCGTCGAATTCGTGCAACGTGTGCCGCCTCCCGTCGGTCCCACGGAGATCGAACGGCGCCGCGCGGTCCCCCGGATGGCGCAGGAACTCAGAGGTCTCGGCCATGCCCGCCGACACATCGCAACCGCCATATCGTTTGACGTCGGAGTTCCTTCGAGGTCCCGAACCCCCGCATGGCGATCCCCTCGGCCCCTCGGCGGCCCGCGCGGACGACGCCGGCGGAGGGAGGCGAGGTGCTTCGATGGCGCGACGGCACCGTCGACGCGACGTCCCACCTCGAGCGGGACGAGACCCTGCTCGCCACCGGTCGTCCGGCCTGCCGGACGGCCGTCCTGATCGGCACCGCCCTCTCGATCGGCGTCGCCCAGAAGGGGACGGAGCCCTCGATCCGGACGGCCCAGGCGCTCGGCCTTGACGTGGTCCCGAGGGCGTCCGGAGGGACCGGGGTGGTCCATTCGGAGGGCGATCTCGGCTGGTCGATCGTCCTCCCGCGCACCCATCCGCTCGTCGGGAGGGATTTTTCGACGGCCTACGCGCGGTTGGGCGCGGGCGTCGTGGCGTTCCTCGGGGACCTCGGACTGCGCGCGCAGTGGACGGAGGCGCCGGGGCTCTCGGAGTCGTTCTGCCCCCTCGGGCGCCGGGGCAGCGCCCTCTCGGTCGACCGCCGGGTCCTCGGGGGGGCGGCCCAGCACGCGACGCGCGACGCCCTGCTCCACCAGGGGATCGTCCAGTACACCGTCGACCGGCCCCTGCTCGAGCGGCTCTTCGATCTCGACGGTCCCACCCTCCAAGACCGCCTCGGGTCGCTCCGCGAGCTCGCCATCGACGAACCGCCCCCCTACCTGGCCGAGCGGCTCCTCGAACGGCTCCGGGAGACCGTCGCGCTCCCGGGCTAGGGATCGCCCGGCCGGGGCTCCGTCGGAGGGCTCACGACCAGAGCGACGCCGCCCGCGCCTCGGCCTCGCGCCGGATCTCCTCCCAGGGCGCGCGGACCAGGACGCGATGCCTCACCAGGCACTCGCCCTCGACGTAGACCGAGTCGATCGCCTCGTCCTCGGCGGAATAGGCGAGATGGGAGACGATCGCCTCGGGCCGGGCCGGCAGGAGGCTCGGGTGGTCGAGCCGGACGAGGGAGAAATCCGCCCGCTTGCCGACCTCGAGCGAGCCGAGCTCCCCTTCCCGCCCGAGCAGCCACGCCCCCTCGATCGTCGCGAGGTCGAGGAGCTCCTGGGCG
>DASYZN010000045.1:0-4176 GCA_035946105.1 Thermoplasmata archaeon
CATGGCCGCCTCACCCGCTCGAACGAGACCGAGCTCGCCGTCGACACCCGGGTGATCACCCGCAAGGGGGCCGAACGGGTGATCCGGTTCGCCTTCGAGCTCGCCCGCCACCGCACCAAGGGGGCGCCCGACGACGGGCACAAGCGCGTGACCTGCGTCGACAAGTCGAACGTCCTCGAGGGATGCCGGTTCTTCCGGGAGACGTTCGAACGGGTGGGAGCGGACTACCCGGAGATCGAACGGGACACCGCCTACGTCGACTCCTTCACCCAGTGGCTCCTTCGGAACCCCGAGCACTACGATGTCGTCGTCTCGACCAACATGCTCGGCGACATCATCACGGACCTCGCAAGCGTCCTGCAGGGGGGCATGGGGTTCGCCGCCGGGGGCAACATCGGCGACGATCACGCGATGTTCGAGCCGGTCCACGGTTCCGCCCCGAAGCACGCGGGCCAGAACGTCGCGAACCCGTTCGCCACGTTCTTCGCCGTCGAGATGATGCTGCGATGGCTGGCCGACCGGCGCCACGACGCGGCCCTCGCGCGACAGTCGGACCGTCTCGAGCGGGCCCTCGCGAAGGTCTTGGCCGACGGCTCGGCGCGGACCTACGACCAGGGGGGAACCGCCAGCACGGTCGAGGCCGGTGACCGCGTCGCCGAGGCGGTCCGGGGGATCCCGGCATGAGCGAGATCCGGGAGGTCGCGCTGGTCGGGGGGGCGACGACCCGCTGGGGGAACCGGTCGGCCACCTGGTCCGAGCTCGCCCAGGAGGCCGGCGCCGCCCTCTTCCGCGCCGTCCCGAACCTGAGGGCCCCCGACGTCGATTCGATGTTCCTCGGGGCCGCCGAACCGGAACGCTTCGCGTTCCAATCCCACGTCGCCCCCCTCTGCGCAGAGCAGATGGGACTCACCCCGAACCGGATCCTCCAACGAACGGAGCTCGCGTGCGCCTCGGGCCAATCGGCGATTCGAAGCGCCTACGCGGCGATCGCCGCCGGACTCTCCGAGGTCGCCGTGGCCGTCGGGGTGGAGAAGATGAACCTCCCTTCGATGGCCGAGGCGAACACCTCGATGGCCTGCGTGATGGACCGGGCCTGGGACGGGGTTCACGGGGCGACGGCGCCCCCCTTCTTCGCCATGGTCGCCCAGCGCTATCTCCTCGAGCACGCGGCCCCGATCGAGGCGCTCGCCGCGGTCTCGGAGAAGAACCACCGGTTCGCGAACTCGAACCCCTCGGCCCAGTTCTACGAGAAGACGTTCGACCGAGCCAAGCTCGAGCGGCTCCCGATGGTCGCGCCGCCGCTTCGGCTGGGCGACTGCTCTTCGATGACCGACGGAGCCGCCGCCGTGGTGCTCACGACCCGCGCCCGGGCGAAGGAGTTCACCGACACCCCGGTGATCCTGAGGGGGACAGGCCAACACTCCGACTTCCACAATCTCGCCCACGCGGGATCCCTCACCCGTTGGGAGGGTCTGGAGAAGGCGGCCAGAGAGGCGTATCGCTCGGCGGGGATCCAAGCCTCGGACATCGACTTCGCGGAGGTGCACGACTGCTTCTCGATCTCGGAACTTGTCGAGTACGAGGCCCTCGGGTTCTGCCCCCGGGGCGGGGGCGCCCGCTTCGCCCTCGACGGCCGCTCCGGAAGGGATGGGGACGTCGTCGTGAACGCCCGGGGAGGACTCCTCGGCTGCGGCCATCCCCTCGGCGCCACGGGGATCGGCCAGGCGGTCGAGGTCTTCGACCAGTTCGCCCACCGGGTCCCCCCGGCCCGGCAGGTCCCGGACGCTCGCTACGCCCTCGTGCACAATCTGAGCGGGAGCGCGAACGTCCACTCGATCCTGATCTACGAGCGAGGGGCGGGCTGATGGGTTCCCCGCGATCGCGGGCTCGCTCGGCACCCGCCGAGACCGCGCCGACCCCGGCGGTCGCCCCGAAGGCGGCGCCGGAGGCGGTGGTCCCCGCCTTGCCGTACCTCCTCGACTTCTTTCCGCTCGAGAGCGCGGGCCAGACGCGGGTCGCCCCGTTCTTCGATCACCTGAGGGCCGGTCGATTCACCACGACGCGCTGCCGTTCGGACGGCTGGCTCTGGCCGCCGAGGGCCGTATGCCCCCGTTGCCATTCGGAGGACCTCGAATGGGCCGACCTTCCCCGATCGGGGAGGATCTACGCGTTCAGCGCCGTCCTGGCGGGGGCCCCGCTCGGCATGGAATCCGACGTCCCGTTCGCCGTGGGCCTCGTCGACCTCGATGGGGTGCCGCTCCGCCTGTTCGGGCGGATCGTCGGCTCCCCCTGGGATCGGCTAAAGATCGGCGACGCGGTCCGGGTCGAGCCGTTCGAGCGCGGGGACGGTCGGGTCTTCTACCGGTTCCGGCGTTCGTAGGCCGCCTTCGGCGGTGCGATTCGCCAACCTATAAGTACCCCTTCTCGGTCTCGCGCGCCGTCCAAGCGGGGGGTTGATGGGCGTCAGCGCGGCCTCGGGGGCGTGGTGGCAGCGGCACGGGTGGACCGTCGTGGTCCTCTCGGCGGCGTTCTCCATCGCCTTCCTGATCCGGACCCTCTGGGTCGCCCCGCTCTTCCAGCAGTGGGGACCCTCCTACCTCTTCGCGGGCGGGTCCGACTCGTTCTACCACTGGCGGGTCTCGGACTACATCATCCTCAACCATCGCAACCTCGGGTTCGACCCGCTCCTCAAGTTCCCGTTCGGCGCGATCAACCCGCGCGAGCCGCTGTTCGACTGGATGAACGCGCTCCTCGGCCTCCTCCTGGCCCCGTTCTTCGGAGGGAACCCCGAGGCCGCGGGCCGGTTCTCCCTCGAGCTGGCCGCCCCGCTCTGGGCGGCGCTCGGCGTCTTCCCGGTCTACCTGATCGGGAAGGAGGTGAGCTCGCGCCGCATGGGCCTCGTCGCGGCGATGGTCTACCCGTTCCTCGTCGCCAACATCGACTCCTCGACCTTCGGCTACGCGAACTACCTCTCGTTCTACACGTTCTTCATCCTCATCATGCTCTACGGCTACCTGCGCACGGTCCGCGCGGCGGGGAGCCGCCGGTGGGTCGAGAGCTATCGGCATCCCAAGTCCCTCTGGCCCGCGCTTCGGGGATTCTGGACGACCGAACGCACGGCCGTCAAGTGGGCCGTGTTCACGGGGGTCTCCTTCGGCGCGGTCATCCTGACCTGGCAGGGGTACACGTTCGTCGTCGCCGCGGTGCTCGTCTTCCTCGTCGTGACCATGATCATCGAGCGGATCCGCCGCGTCGACTCCTTCGGCCTCTACGTGACCACCGGGATCGTGGGGCTCGTCGGCTTCCCGATGGCGTTCCCGTACTACTTCGCGCAGGGGGACTACCACATCTGGTTCGCCGAGCCGCTCCTGATCTACTTCGGGGCGCTCCTGATCCTTTTGCCGTTCCTATTCCTCCGCGACGCCCCCTGGGTGATCAGCGTCCCCGTCCTCGTGATGACGAGCGCCGCCGCCGTCGGCGCCATCGCGCTCGCGGCCCCCGCGACCTTCGCCGACATCCTCTCGGGGCAGGGGTACTTCGTCAAGACGCTCATCTACACGACGGTCGCCGAGGCCCAGGCGCCCTCGATCGACTCGTTGATCCTCGGCTACGGGGTGGTCACCTTCTTCCTCGCCTTCTTCGGCCTCGCCTTCGTTGTCTACCGGATCGCGCGCGAACGCTTCCAGCGCCGCCACCTCCTCTTCCTCGTGATCGGGATCATCTCGATCTACCTCCCCATCTCGGCGGCGAAGTTCTTCTACATCGGCTCGGCGGCCTTCGCCCTCCTGCCCGCCGAGGCGCTCGTCCGATTGCTCGACGTCGGCGGCTACCCCGCCCTGCGTCGGAACGTCGCGAGCCTGTCGGACCGGCGGAGCCAGCTGTCGGCCCTCCGGCGATCGTTCAAGGCACGCCACGTCCTCATCCTGGCCCTGGTCATCGTCATCGTCCTGCCGAACGTCTGGTACTCGATCGACGCGGGTATCCCCTACAACTCAAAGCCCGCGTTCAACGGCCAGATCTTCGACAGCCTTCCGGCGCCCCTGCGCACCTCGCCCGTGAACGCCTCGAACTACTACCTCGGGGCCGCGGGAACCCAGCTCGATACACCGAACCAGTACGACGAGGCCGGCTACGATTGGCTCGCGGGGCAGGACGTGAACATGCCCCCGCCGCAGC
>DASYZN010000046.1:0-1634 GCA_035946105.1 Thermoplasmata archaeon
CGCCCGCCTCCTGCACCCTTCGCTGAACCGGGGGCTGCCGGCGTTCCTCGCGCCGGAGCCCGGGCTTTCCAGCGGGTGGATGATCGCCCAGTATCTCGCGGCGGCCCTGGTCAATGAGAACCTGGCCTTGTCCCATCCGGCGAGCACGGGGAGCCTGCCGACCTCCGCGGACCAGGAGGACTTCGTGAGCATGGGGGCGTGGGCCGGCGCCAAGCTCCGCAAGGTGATCGAGAACACCCGGACCGTGCTGGCCGTGGAATGGGCCGTGGGGGCCCAGGCCCTCGAGATGCGCCGACCGCTGAGCGGCGGGCGGGGGAGCGAGGCGGCCCTCCGGGCGGTCCGGGAAACGGTCCGGCCCTGGTCGTCGGACCGCGCCCCGGCGGCGGACATCGAATCGCTGCGAGCGCGCATCGGCGATGGGTCACTCGTCGCCAAGGTCCGCGCCGAAGTCCCCTACTGAAACATCGACGCGGGCTCGCCGCGCCGATCGGTCCTCAGCGGGCGGCCGCGACCGCCGGGGCCGGGAGGGGTGGGGGGGCGAGGCCCTCCGATCCGAACGTCACCGCGGAGCCGCAGGACACGCAACGGAACTTCCCCGGGCCCTCGTGCCGCAGCGGGGATCGGCATCGAGGGCAGGGGATCGGACGGGCGGTCACGTATGCCGCGAGCATCTCCTGGGACCTTCGGTCGGAGGAGGATCCGCTAGCGCCCTCGGACGCGGGGCCCCGGGTCGATCCCCCCGCCGGCGAACCCGGGCGCGGGGCCAGGGAGAGCCGACCGCAACGCGGGCAGACCAGGGACTGATGGTCCCCGAGCATCTCCATGGTAGCAGCGCACTTGGGACACTTGTGGAGGGCGTCCCGACGCTGGGGCAGGGCCGGGGGGGCGACCTCGGGAACCGGTCCAGAGGGCGGCCCGCGGGCTTGGAGGATCCGTTCCGAGGAGGGCGCCTGGTGATCCGACGCCACGGTCGAAGGGTCCGGGCCGGCCTCAGGAGGCGGTGGGGGAGGGCCCACGCGGACCTGGCGAAGGGCCGCCGAGTACCAAATCCCGCCTTCGCCCCGGCGGGCCAACGTGGAGACCAGCCGTTCGGTACGGCGGGGGGACCACGACAGGGCAGCCGCGAGCCCATCGATCGAGGTGGGTCCGAGCGCGTGGACGGTCCGAACGAGGAGCGAGCGCTCCCTCAAGGAGGGTCCGAACAGCAGGGCCATCGCCACGAGGAGGGCGTAGCACCGTCCTAAAATCTGTCGGTCGAGGAGAATCGGGAAGGCATCGGTCGGTCCCGCCGGGTCTTCGGACGCTGCCACCCGAGCGGTTCCGACCGGTGCCCGAGGCCAAAAACAGGAAATCTTCGACCGCCTATATAGGTTCCGGGGGGTCCGGAGGGTGCCCGGAGGCCCTTCCGGGCCCGAATCTAGGGCCGGGCGCGGCCCTCGGAGGTCGATCTCGGTGGGGATCGTCCCGGGGTCGCAAGGCGGGTCAACATCCCGACCAGGCGGGCCGCCTTCACGGTCGCGGCGGGGCGCGGGAGTTGTTCGAACTCCTCCCGGGTCACCCACCGGAACGACCGAGCGCGACCCTCGGGCCGCAATCGGCCGCTCGCCGTCCCCCGGAAGACGGCGAGGTCGACC
>DASYZN010000047.1:0-6359 GCA_035946105.1 Thermoplasmata archaeon
GGGTCGAGATCCGCCTCTCCGCCCAATGGGACGACAACAGCCGGCCGGCGCGCCTCACGCTCGCCTGCGTGGCGCGGCAGGCGGTCTTGGCGATCAATACCTCCCGCGGGTACGAACGAGAGGTGGCGGATACGCTGCTCGCCCGCGCCGAGGAGAAGCCGGACGTCGTCTTCGCGCTGCTCGTTCCCGCAGCGCTGCGCGGCTACGTCTTCGCCGAGGGGATGAGCTTCGAGGGGGTCCATGAGATGCTCAAGGGGATCCGCAAGGCTCGCGGCCTCGTCTCGGGCGAGACGACGCTCAAGGAGGTCGAGCCGCTCCTCGTCCCGAAGATCACCGTCGAAGGGTTCGTGGAGGGGGCGATCGTCGAGCTCATCTCGGGACCGTTCAAGGGGGAGAAGGCCCGCGTGAAGAAGATCGACCAGGCGAAGGAGGAGATCACCGTCGAGCTGATCGAGGCGGTCGTCCCGATCCCGGTCACGGTCCGCGGCGATCACGTGCGCATGCTGGAGAAGGGAGGCGGAAAGGGTGGCGGATGAGGTGAGCGTCCTCGTCGAGGGCGGCAAGGCCTCGGCCGGCGCGGGGCTCGGGGCGGCCCTGGGCCCGCTCGGGGTGAACGTGGTCCAGGTCGTCCAGCAGATCAACGAGCAGACGAAGGGGTTCGTCGGGCTCAAGGTCCCGGTCCTCGTCAAGGTGAACCCGTCGAACCGGTCGTTCACCCTCGTCGTCGGCCGTCCGCCGGTGGCCGCCTTGCTCCTCAAGGAGGCCGGCAAGGAGAAGGGGTCGGGGAAGTCGAAGAGCGAGGTCGTCGGCAACGTCCCGCTCGCCGCGGTCCGATCCATCGCGGAGGCTAAGGGGGCCGATCTGTTCGGCCGCTCGGGGGAGGAGAAGGTGAACCAGGTCCTCGGCACCTGCGTCTCGATGGGGCTCACGGTCGACGGGAAGGACCCGCGCGCGCTGCTCAAGGAGCGCCTCGCGCTCCGGGGCGCGCCATGATGGGCGGGGCGCCGGGGCCCGCCCCCGACCTCTCGAACGCCGAGATCGTCGACTACAGCCACGTCGAGGGGGACGCCCGGGTGCGCCTCAAGCTCAAGGACGGCTCGGTGATCGAGGTCAAGCTCGAGATCATGAACATCCTGAGGGCCGGCAACGACCCGAACACGGGGCTACCCGCCTACATCGTCCAGTCGGCGCCGCTCGTGCGGCTCGTCGAGTGCCCGAAGGAGCTTCGGAAGTCCCCCCAGCGCGGCCCGCCGACCCGCGATGGGAAGTCGATCCCGGGGTTCGGATGATCCCGGGCGCCGGGTAGGCCGGCCGGAGGGCCCGATGGATCATGACGCCGAGCGTCCGGCCGTCCCGCCCGAGGAGTCCGGAGGCGACGAGCGCGTCGGCCTGCTCGCCGCGGGCGCCGTGCTGATCGTGCTCGGCTACGGCCTCGGCGTGATCGCGAACCTCTATCTCCACGTCTCCGCCGGCGGCGGGAGCGTCTCCGTCGGGCCGTGGAGCGTCACGAGCGCCCTCGGCCCGTTCGCCCTCGCGACGCTCGCCATCGGCCTCGGGACGGGCTCGGTCGGGGCGGCGTTCCTCGCGATCGGCCGGCGGCTCCCGAAGGGGCCGATCGTCCTCCCCGGGAAGCTCGCTTGACGCGGAACCGCCGGCCCGCCCCGGCCTAGCGGACCCCGACGCGCCGGGAGGGAGGGGCGCGGATCCCCTCGGGCCCCTGGGCGCGCTTGTGGAGGCTCTTGCATTCGGCGCAGAGCCGCTCGTCGGCGTCGAGGCAGTTCTGGCAGAACGTCCGTCCGCAGAACGAGCACCTTAGGGTCGCCGGCGCCCCGCAGTTCTGGCAGCTACCCACCAGCATCGGCGACTCCCGACCGGGCCGCACGCCCCGGGACCAGTCCGAGGTGGATAAGCCCTTCGACGAACCCTTCGGAGTACGAGCGCCGGGCGACGTAGCCGGCGGCGGCCCGGGCCCTCGGGCTCGCCGAGGCGAAGCTCACGGAATGGCCGACGGCCCTCAGCATCTCGACGTCGTTGTCCCCGTCGCCGAGCGCGGCGCAGTCGGCGAGTCCGACCCCCGCCTCTCCGAGGAGCTCCGCGAGCGCCTCGACCTTGCCGCCCCCCGGGCCCATGAGGTGGATCGCGAAGCCGGTCGACTCGACTCGGAGCGTCGTCGGGCCGAGCGCCCGACGGATCCGGGCGATGCCCACGGTGGGCTCGATCGCGACCTCGGTCTCCCGCCACCGATCGGTGAAGAGCCGTTGGACCGGCAGGCCGGCCCTCCGAAGCCTTCGGAACGCCGCGAGGGCCGGCGCGCGGTCGCAGCGCCTTCGCACCCGCTCGCGGCCGCGGACCCGGTCGAGCACGATCCCGCCGTTCTCGGCCACGATCGGCCCGCTCAACCCGAGGGAACGCTGGAGGGCGAGGGCGATCGGGAGCACGTTGCCCGTCGCGAGGACGACCGGGATCCCCCGCTCCTCGACGCGGCGCAGGGCGCGGATCGCGTCGGGGTCGAGCCGGCGATGGCGGTCGGTGAGCGTGCCGTCGATGTCGGTGATCAATCGGCGGATCGTCCGCCGTCGGGGCGCCAACGCCCGGGCCGTCCGGTTCACGGGCCGCCTCGGGTGGCCGCTTTTTCGAGGGCGGCTCTAAGGGCCTCGGCGACCTCCCGGCCGTCCCGTCGGCCCCGCACCTCGCGCATCAGGTCCCCCATGAGCGGGGAGAAGGCCTCCGCGCCCCGGGCGCGGATCATCGGAAGGTTCTGCTCGACGAGGGCCTTCGCCAAACGGTCCAGCTCCGAGCGTTCCATCCCCGAGAGCCCGCTGCGCCGGATCGCCTCCTCGACGCTGACATCGGTCCGGGCGAGCGTGTCGAGCACCTTGGGGATCCCCTCCTTCGAGAACGCGCCCCGCTCCACGGCGACCAGGAGCTCGTTCAGCCGGTCGTTCGGTACGGTAGGGAACTCCCCGGCCTCCTGGGCCCGCTCTAGCGCCGGGAGCTCCTGGGTGAGCAGGCGGGCGACGAGGGCGGGCGCGCGTCCGAGACCGATGAACTCCTCGAAACGGACCCACTCCCCGGAGCGCTGGAGCTTGTGCGCCACGTCCTCGGCGAGGCTATAGGTCGATACGAGACGCGCCCGAAGTACCTCGGGCCGGACCGGTAGGGTCCGGGCGATCCGCTCCAAACGCTCACGCTCGATCCGCAGGGGAGGAATGTCCGTCTCGGGGTACATCCGGTCCCGCCCCGGGAGCGGGCGGGAGTAGCGGGTCCGTCCGTCGGGCAGGGGATCGCGGGTCTCCGGCGGGATCCCGACGAGGGCGTCGGCGGCCCGGCGCCGCACCTCCTCGAGGGCGTGCCGCCCCACCGATTCGGTCGGGGCGGCGACCAGGACGAACGCATCCATTGGGCCGGTCGCACCGACCGCCCCACGGATCGCCGCCAGCACGGTCCCCTCGAGCCCGTGGCCGGGGAGCTCGTCCGAATGGAGGAGTCCCCTGAGGCCGACGGAGCGGGCCCGGTCCGCGAGCTCCCGGCCGAGACGCTCCGGGGCCGTGGACTCCGTGCCGAGCAGCCCGCCGAACTCGGGCAGGGCGAGGCCGAGGGCGACCCCCCCCTTCTTGAGGAGCTGGCCGAACGGGCCCGTCGCCGGTCCGCGGGCGAGCTCGGTCACCTCGACGATCGCCGATTTCGGCGGCTTCGCCCCCCGACGGGTCAGCTCGTCGCGGCGTTCGAGCAGGCGCTGCTGGCGATCGGACTCCGCCTCCACGTAGCGGTGGATCCGGCGAAGCTCCTGAACCCCCTTGATCTCGATCCGCGTCCCCCCCTCCGTCGAGACGTTCAAGTCCTCGCGAATCGAGCCGATCCCCCGGCGGACCCGCCCCGTCGACCTCAGGAGGCCGCCGATCTCCTCGGCGACCTCGCGCGCCTCCGCTCCGTCACGGATCTCGGGGCCCGTCGCGATCTCGATCAGCGGGACGCCGAGCCGGTCGAGGCGGAAGGTGATCTCGCCCGGGGCCTCGGCGACCTTGCGGGCGGCGTCCTCCTCGAGGCAGATCGTCGGGATCGAGTAGCGGCGGCTGCCGACCTCGAGGCTCCCATCGACCGCGAGGAGCGCGGTCCGCTGGAATCCCGCGGTGTTTGATCCGTCGACGACGATCTTGCGCATCACCTCGATCTCGTCGAGCGGACGGGCCTTCACGAGCATCGCGAGGGTGAGGGCGACGTCGACCGCCTCGGGGTTGAGCCGGTGCGGCGGCTCCTCGTCGATCTCCACGAGGCAGCTCATCGGCGAGGTCTGGTAGTGGTAGGTGAGCCCCCGGGCGGCCTGGAAGGCGGCCGCGGCGTCGACGGCGTGGTTCTCTCCCCCGGTCGCCCGCAGGCGACGGGAGACCGTCGACACGACGACCTCGGAGAGCTCGCTCGGACAGTCGCAGAAGAGCTTGCCGGTCGCGAGCTGCTGGTGGACCTCGAGCCCCACCTTCACGGCGGAGGCTCCACGGCGTGCCGCCGCTCGAACTCCCCCGCGCGGTCCTCGAGCATCAGTCGGCGGACCTCGGAGGGATCGCGGGCGCGGCCGAGGGCCCAGAGGAGCTTCGCGTGGGCCGTCTCGGGGAGGAGGTCGTAGGCGTAGAGGACCCCGGCCCGCAGGAGCTCGCGCCCCGTCGCGTAGACGAACGGGTCGACGTTCCCCTCGAGGCACTGCGTAGTCATCACGACGACGGTACCCGATCCGATCGCCCGCTCGATCCAGCCGCGGTGGACGAGGCTGGCGTGGCCCAGGCCCGTGCCGGCGATCACGAGGCCCCGAAGGCCGCGGGCGAACGCCTCGGCCCGCTCGGGCGCGAGGCCCGGGTGCATCCACAGGATGGCCCCGTTCGGATCGATGCGGCTCGAGACCTTCGCTGGTCCGGCCCCACGGGGACGGAACGGTCGGTGGATGGTGACCACGTCGCCTTGGACCGTCGCGATCGGTCCCCCGTTGCGGCTCCGGAACGCGTCCCGCCGGCTCGAGTGCATCTTTCGAACGTGTGTCGCCCGGTGGATCGCGAACCGGTCGTCGGAGAGCCCGTCGTGCATCAGGACGACGACCTCGCCGAGATCGGGATGCCGGGCGAGGCGGGCCGCTTGGGCCAGGTTGGAGAACCCGTCCGAGGAGGGTCGATCCGGGGATCGTTGCGCCCCGACGACGACGACGGGGCCGGGGAGGTCCTCCAAGAGGAAGGCGAGGGCGGCCGCCGAGTAGGCGAGCGTGTCGGTCCCATGGGCGACGACGACCCCCTGGGCGCCCTGGGAGAACGTCTCCACGATCCGGTCGGCGAGGGTCATCCAGTCGTCCGGGACGATCTCCTCGCTGAGGCGGTCGAGGACCGGGATCACCCGGACGGGTCCGTCCCGCTCCAGATCCGGATAGAACGAGAGGATCTCCGATTCCGACCGGACCGGGCGGACCCCCCCGGTGCGATAGTCGATCCGGGAGGCGATCGTCCCTCCGGTCGTGAGGAGCGCGATCCACGGGCCCGTTCCGTCCGCCCCCCGGTGATCTTGGGCCCCATTCGGGTCGGCCGGGGTAGGTTCGAACGGAATCGTCTCGACCTTGTCGTCGGGCTCGATCCGGACGCCGATGTTGTAGCCGCTCTCCAGCTTCAACTGCACGATCCGATCCCCCGAGAACTCGTGGGACGGGACGAGGGTCCCTCGCCAGACCCTCCCATCGGCCCGGGTCACCACGACCGGTTGGCCCATGGAGAGCGAGCGCAGGGTCTCCCAGGGGTCGGGAGGTGCCGCGGGATCGCTCATCCAATCGGCCCGCCGAGATCCGGCCTCGCTCCGTAGACGGGGGGGCTTAAAGTCATCCGCTTCGACGCGTGACGGCGGCTGCGCTCTTATTAGCGCGACCTTCCTCGGCCCGCCGGGAAACCGAGCGAACGAGATGCCCGTGTGGGGTAGCTACGGGCGGGGGACCGACCCCGCCCGCTGCATTGGATTATCCTAGAGGCCTGCGGAGCCTCAGACCTGGGTTCGAATCCCAGCACGGGCGTTTCCCGGTCCGCGGAACCCGGTCGGCGGACGGCTGTTCCGATCCGACCCGCTCGGCCCGTCTAGGTCGGGTCAGAACCCATCCGCAGGCGAACGTGCTCGACGGCGCCACCATCGTTGGACGCCCCAGATCCACCAGTACCGAAGGACCGTCGTCGAATCCCGCATGGCGGCGCGCAGGGTGGCCTCGTCCCGGAGCACGAGGACCGGCACGACCGAAAGTCCGAGCCGACGCCCTCGCTCCAACCGATGGTGCCCGTCGACGAGGTGGGCTCGACCCGCGATCTCGACGAACACGAGGGGAACGTTTGGATCCGCCGAGGGCA
>DASYZN010000048.1:0-2142 GCA_035946105.1 Thermoplasmata archaeon
CGCCTCGACGAAGATCCCGTTCACCAGCGAGGCGAAGGAGGCGATCGCGGAGGACCCCGAGCTCGCCAAGGAGATCGCCCTCGCGCTCCAGACGGTCGCCCGGCACCTGCGCACCCATCTCTCCCGGCGCAGCCGGCGCGCCTTCGCCGAGGAGAAGCTCGCGATCATCCTGAAGATCCTGCCGAAGCTCGCCGACAAGACGAGCGCGCTCGTCGGGCGGCCCCGGCCCGACCTCACGCCGGTGATCACCCGGATCATGGACGTCGTCCAGGTCGAGACGACCCTCGAGGCGGCCGACGCCCGCCCGAGGGTGCGCGCCGACCTCACGAACTATACCCCGAGGCCGAGGGTCCTCGAGGTCTTCCTGGAGATGCCCGCCGAGCTGTTCGGCTCCGCCCGGTTCGACGAGCCGCCGGACGGCACCGACCCCGCCCTCGGGCGGGCCTGGTGGACGCTCCCGAAGATGCCGCCGAGCGGACGGGCCCGGCTCTCGCTCACCTTCCCCGAAAAGACCGAGGTCGAGGCGGGCGACCTCGCCTGGTTCGTCGCGGGGGTCGACGAGGGTCACCTCCTCGGGGCCGATCCGCTGCCCGGGGACTGGGACGTCCGATTGCCGAGGGCCGTGATCGAGGCCGCCCAGGCCGGGCTCGAGGACCTGCCGAGCCCCTCGGAAGGGGAGGTGGACTACGATGCCGCGGAAGCGAGCGAAGGGATCTCCGACGACGAGTGAGCGCCCGTCGGCCGGGCCCGACGCGCTCGCCCCGACCGTGGCACTCGCCCGGACGATCTATGACCAGCTCTCGAACGGCGAGATCCCGAGGATGCGGCTCCCGCTCCGGACGAAGCAGAACATCCAGTTCCAGATGCGGGAGGGGGTCTGGCGGCTCGGGAAGGCCCTGGGGACCCGCAGCGCCCGAAAGCTCGACGGCGCCCTCATGCTCCTGAGGACGTTCTACCTGGTCGACTTCATCAACGAGATGGCCCGCGAGGGCAAGACTTCCACCCTCCGGGAGCTCTACTACATCTCCGAGGGCTGGGAGGAATCGAAGTTCGCGAGCGAGGACGAATCGAACCTCCTCATCGAGGACCTCGAGGTCCTCTGCGAGCGGCTCCGCGAGGATTTCCGCCTCCACCCCGAGGAGAACGGGGCCTCGGTGATCGGCGACCTCACCATCAAGGAGACGAACCGCAAGGGGGTCGTGAAGCGGATCAACTGCCGCGAAGACGTCGGGGACGGGGGCTACGCCCTCCCGTTCAACGTCGAGCGCGAGAAGATCGAGCTCGTGGGGACCGGGGCGAAGTTCGTCGTGGCGATCGAGTGCGGCGGCATGGTCGACCGCCTCGCCGAGAACGGGTTCGACGAGGAGCACGACGCCCTCCTGCTCCACCTCAAGGGCCAACCCGCCCGGTCGACCCGCCGCTTCCTGAAGCGGCTCAACGAGGAGCTCCGCCTGCCCGTCGTCGTCTTCACCGACGGGGACCCGTGGTCGTTCCGGATCTTCGCGAGCGTCGCCTTCGGCGCGATCAAGACGGCGCACATCTCCCACTACCTCGCCACGCCGTCGGCCGAGTTCCTCGGCGTGACCGCGTCGGACATCGAGAACTACAAGCTCCCCTCGGACCACCTGACCGACCAGGACGTCCGCGCCCTCACCGCCGAGCTCTCCGATCCGCGCTTCTCGACCGCCGAGTGGCGCTCGGAGATCGAGCTCATGCTGAAGAACGGGCGCAAGGCGGAGCAGCAGTCCCTCGCGAAGTACGGCCTCAACTACGTGACGGAGACCTATCTCCCCGAGAAGCTCACCGAGATGGGGGTCCTCTGATCCCGGACGGCCCGCGGCGGGGCGAGGCCCTAAAGTAAGCGTCCCCGGTGGGACCGACGTGCTCGAGGACAGCGAGCTCGAGACGAACGTCCTCGAGTTCAGCGAGAAGAGCTTCTCCTTCGCCCGGGCGTTCGATTTCGACGGGAGCGAGCTCCTCCGCTTCCATCGGACCGAGACGGAGAGCGAGAGCCGGTTCCGCCCCCGGCTGATCCGGCTCTACCTCGTGCTGCCGAGGTCCTGGATCGTCTCGGACCTCGCCTCCGAGCGGCTCTCGATCCGGCCCCCGGGCGCCTCCGGCCCCCGCCCGGCCGGTCGGACG
>DASYZN010000049.1:0-2951 GCA_035946105.1 Thermoplasmata archaeon
GCGAGGGCGCGCATCCTCTGCAGGACCCCGATCGATCGGAGGTGGGTCCGCAACGCCTCCTCGGGATGGCGGCGCCGCTCGACGTACCGCAGCTGGAGCTCCTCGGCGGCCTGGGCGAGGGCGTGCCGGCCGACCCGGGAAAGGGCCGAGGTCGCCGGATCGTGGAAGCGCGACCCCGCGGGGCGTTCTTGGGAGCCCTCGGCCGATGCGACGGCGTCGACGAGCATGGCGACGCTCTCCTGGGTGGACCGGTCCGTTGGGGGGACGAGGGCGCCCCCGCGCTCGGATTCTTCGAGAGCGAGTCCGTAGAGCCCCTGGTCGAGGGCCGACTCGGCGAGGACGGTCATCAGCAACAGCCTCGGCGGGCCGAGGCGTTGGGGATCCATCCGATCGACCAGGTCCTCGAGGACGATGCCGAGGCCCTGCCTCGGACCGACGGCCCGTACGGCCGGGACGAGGAGCTCGACCCACTCCTCGACCCGGGCGGGATCGATCGACTCGTCGAGGGCCGCGACCAGGCCGTCGTGCACCTCCCGCTCGCCCTCGGCCATCCGACCCGTGAAGAGGAGCGTCCGCGCATGGAACAGGCGGAGCTCGGCCTCCGCCTCGATCCGTTCGCCGGCGGGTAGGTTCGGGAGGCACTCGATCGCCTTCGCGAGGAGCTCCTCGGCCGAGTCGAAGGCGTGCAGCCGCTCGGAGAGCTCGGCCGCTTCCACGAGGGTCCGAAGCGCCCGCCCGTCGGGGGCGGCCTCGAAGCGGTGTCGGGCGAGCTCGATGCTCCTCGAGAGGCTCGGCTCGGGGTTGAGGGCGGAGAGCGCCTCGGCGATCGATCGGTGGATCTCGCGGCGCTCCTGGTCCGGGAGGAACTGGGGGAGGAGTTCGATCCACGCGGCGTGGGGCACGGAGACCTTCGCTTCGGCGATCCGGACCAGGTTGACGGCCAGCGCCGGGGCCAGGGCGTCGGCGAGCTCGCGGTACCCCATCCGCATGGCACGGCCGAGCCCGACCTCGCTGACCGTGCCGCCCATCAGCGCGGCGAACGCGAGCGCCCGTCGGGTCGCCTCGGGCATCGCCTCGAAGCTCTCCTTGAGGCGCGCCGACTCCCGGGCGTCCTGCTCCGGATGGGGGAACCTAACCCAGTCGACGTCCCCCCGCCCGATGAGGTGCTCCTCCCAGGCGGCATACGCCGGCAGGGAGACGTCGAGCGCGATCACCAGGAGGATCGGTCGGTATCGCACCCTTCGGGAGAGGTCGAGGATCGTCTCGCGGCTGTTCGGGTCGAACAGGGCCCCGTCGTCGATCAGGATCGCCATCGGGCGCGGAGGCGTCTCCCGGAGGACCCGCACGATCTCCTCGTGGAGCTGGGCACCGTTGACGACGCGTCCCCCGCGTCTCGGGGCGGGGCTCCCCCCGAGACCACCCCCTCCCCCGCCCCGGTCGGAGCGACCCCGGCGGCCCCGACCGCTCGGCTCGATCGGCGGAAAGGCCAGGGCCGCCATGGGGGCGTCGATCCATGGGGTCGCCGGACCCCCGAACGACTCGGCGGCCGCGGCCTCCCGCCCTCCGGTGCCGTGGGGGTCGAATTCCGCGAGGGCGGCGTACGGAGTCGCCCGGTCCCGGTAGCTTCCGCGGAGCTCGACGAGGGTGACCTGTCCGGGGGCGAAGCTCTCCCGGATCGACCTCAACAGGGCCGACTTGCCCGAGGTGGGGGGACCCGAGACGATCAGGGTCCGGCCGCTGCCCTCCGAGAGTCCCTCGAGCGCGCGGATGACCGCCGGGGGGAAGGTGAACATCCCGCACCGGTTTCGACGGCCCGGGATTTAACCGAACCGCCGCCCGGCAGGATGGGCGGCCCGGGAGCGGAACCGCCGGGAAGCGGGTCGGGGCGGAGCGAGATGCCTTTTATCCGCCCCGTGGGTCGGCGCGTCCGATGCCGGCCTCGATCGAATCGGCGCGTCGGGCGCTCCTCAAGCGGACCGTCGAACCGGTCGACGTCCGATCGGTCCGGGGGCTCGGCGACCTACTGACGGCGTTCCAGGGGACGTCGATCCAGGCCCGCAACCTCGGCCGATGCCTCGAGGTCTGGGAGAACGCCCTGCGGGACCCGAAGCGGCCGACGATCCTGCTCGGGATAGCCGGCCCGCTCATCGCCGCCGGGCTGCGTCGGGTGCTCCGCGACCTTGTCGACTGGGGGCTCGTCGACGTCGTGGTCTCGACCGGGGCGATCCTCTACCAGGACCTCTACCAGACGATCGGGGGTCGACACTGGGTCGGCAGCCCGACCGCGGACGACGTCCGCCTTCGGTCGCTCTACCTCGACCGGATCTACGACACCTACGTGGACGAGCGGAAGTTCGAGGAGACCGACCGCACGATCGGCCGGATCACCGAGCGGTTCCCGGCCCGTCCCGCCTCTTCGAGGGAGTACCTCGGGTTCCTCGGCCGGGAGTTCGACGACCCCGAGTCGATCCTCGCCACGGCGGCCCGCCGGGGGGTCCCGGTCTTCTCCCCCGCGCTCATCGACAGCTCGATTGGCATCGGCCTCACCCTGCACTACCAGCGGAATCGGGGGAAGCCGAGGTTCCTCCTCGACGCCGTCCGGGACAACTTCGAGCTTGTGCAGATCCTGGCGGCCTCCTCCCGGACGGCCGTCGTCTACATCGGGGGAGGCACCCCCAAGAACTGGATCAACGACGGGATCGTCATGGCGAACTACGCCTTCGGCCGGGAGGGGGAGGGTCACCACTACGCCCTCCAGATCACGACCGACGTCCCCCACTGGGGGGGACTGTCGGGCAGCACGCTCGACGAGGCCCAGTCATGGGGGAAGATCTCGGCCTCCGCGACCCGGGCGATGGCCCACGTGGAGGCGTCGATCGGGCTCCCCCTACTCGTGGGGGCCCTCTGGGACCGCCGGAAGCGCTGGCAACCCCGTTCGAGGCTCCGGTTCA
>DASYZN010000050.1:0-4665 GCA_035946105.1 Thermoplasmata archaeon
GTCGAGGAGGCGGTGCAGGTCGCCGTCGGATCGGGGCGCTCCAACGTCGTGGATACCGCGATCAACTACCGGTTCCAGCGGGCCGAACGGTCGGTCGGCCGCGCCCTCCGAAGGCTCTGCGAACGGGGTACGGTCGCCCGGGACGAGATCTTCGTCGCGACCAAGAACGGCTACCTCTCTCCCGATGCCGAGTCGACGGGGTTCCCCCGGGAGGACGTCGAGCGGGAGCTTGTCTCGAGCGGGGCCCTTAGGAGATCCGACCTGGTCGACGGCAACCATGCCATGAGCCCGGGCTTCCTGAGGGACCAGTTCGAGCGGAGCCGAACGAACCTCGGGCTCGAGGCGATCGATCTCCTTTACCTCCACAATGCCGCGGACGCCCAGCTACCCGTCCTCGGGAAGGAGGGGTTCTTCGAGCGCCTCCGGGACGCCTTCTCGACGCTCGAGACGTTCCGCTCCCAAGGGCATCTCGGCTGGTACGGGCTCGCGACCTGGGAGAGCCTGCGAACGGCGGCACGGGCGGACGTCCACGTCTCCCTCGCGGAGCTCGTCGGGGCGGCTCGGGAGGTCGGCGGGGAGTCGCACGGTTTCAGGTTCGTCCAGTTCCCGTTCAACGCCTTCATGCCGGAGGCCGCGGTCGTTCGAAACCAGCGGGTCCACGAGGAGCGCTGCACGCTCTTCCAGGCGGCCGGGAGGCTCGGGGTCGGCACCTTCACGAGCGTGCCGCTCTTGCAAGGCCGTCTCGCCGTCGAGGGAGGCGGGGCCCCCGGGCTCACCCGCGCCCAGTCGGCGATCCAGTTCGCCCGATCCGCGCCGGGGAACCTCGCCCCCCTCGTCGGCCAGAAATCCCCCGACCATCTGTCGGAGAACCTGCGGGTCGCCGAGAAGCCCCCGTGGCCCGAAGCCGAGTTCGAGGCCGCCCTCTAGGCCGGGCGCGGGGCGGGGACCCGCTCGGCGGGCTCCGAACCTGCCGTCGAGACGGACGAGATCCCTTCGGCCTTCCGGACCCGCAGGACCCGGTCTGCGACCCCCTCGAGCGCCGACTCGTGGGAGACGAGGATGACCTGGGGGACCCCGAGCTCGCGGAGCACCTCGCCCATCCGCTGGACCTGCTCGGGCGAGAAGCCGTCGGTCGGCTCGTCGAGCAGGAGCGTCGCCAACCGAAGGCGTTCGAGGGATCGGACGACCTGGCCGAGGGCGAGCCGGTAGGCGAGGGCGAGGGCGGTCCGCTCTCCGCCGCTGAGCGCCTCCGGCGGGGTCCACTCCCCCTCGATCTCCACCGACGGAGAGAACCTCGGGTCGGTCCGGGCGACGATCCCCGGATCCTCGATCAGGGCGGCGAACAGCCTTCCGAAGCTGCGGTCGAACTCGACCTTGGCCTGCCCGAGCAGCCGGCGCTCGAGCTCGAGGAGGCTCGTGCGGAACGCCCCCGAAAGGAACTCGGCGAGCGACGTGAACCGTTCGGACCGATCGACGAGCGTCTGGCGCTCGTGCGCCCGGGACTCGGCCTCGGCGAGCCGCTCCCGGGCCCCGCCGAGCTCGCCTTCGGAGCGGTGGAGCCGCTCGAGCGCCTCCTCGAGGAGTCGGCCGGTCGTCGCCCGCCGGGCCTCCATCCGACCGATCTCCTCGAGCAGCGTCGACATCCCGGCGAGGGAGCGTTCGAGGAGCGTCGAACGATCGCCGAGGCGGGAAAGCTCCCGATCCCCCTCGAGGAGGTCTGAGGCCTCCCGCGCCAGCTGGCGATCGACCTCCGCGATCGTCCCGTCGAGCCCCCGGAGGCCCTCGAGGGCGAGTTCCGCGGCCCCGACGCGATCCCGGGCCCGTAGGACCGACGCCTCCTCGGTCTGCTGACGCGCCGAGGCGGCCGACGCCTGGTCGAGGGCGGGCGCGCTCGAGCGGAGCCGCGCCTCGCCCTCCTGCACGTCGTGCCGCGCGCGGTCGGCGAGCCGCTCCGCCTCCCGAACCGCCTCCTCTCGCCGCGCTTGCTCGGCCCGGGCTTCGCTCCGCCGTCCCTCGAGCTCCCGGAACCGGACGAGTTCCTGCTCGTACCGTTCCAGGATGGCCCGTGCCTCCTTCCGATCGTGGAGCTGTTCGGCCGCCCGTCGGCGGGCGGCGCGGGCGGCCTCGAGGCCCCGCCCCGACTCCTCCCGGTGGCGCCCGAAGGCCTCGGCGGTGACCGATTGGCCGCACCTCGGGCAGCGGCCCCCTTCGCGGAGCTCGGTTAGTTCCTGCGCCAGGACCTCCTGGTGGTGGAGCTCCCCGGTCGCCCGCTCGGCCTCCGTCTCGGCCTCCGCGAGCGATCGCTCGATCGAGGGGCGGTCCGTTTCCCCCGGTGGGATCGGCGGGCGGGTCGGGGTCTCCTTGAGGAGCGCCTCGAGCCGTTCGATCGTCCCCATCTGCTCCCGCCGCGCCCGCTCGAGCGCCCGCTCGCCCTCCGAAGCCCGTTCCGCCGCGGAGCGGGTCTCGGCTTCGGCGATCGCCGCCTTCCTCCGTTCGACCTCGATCGCCTCGAGCGCGTGGCGGGATTCCGATTCGCGCCCGAGGGCGGCGGCGAGTTCCTCGCGGGCCCGTTCGAGCTCCTCGGGGGCCCCCGAGAGGGCGCGGCGTTGCCCGTCGAGCCCCGAACGCCGTCCCTTCTCCTGGGCGAGGCGCGACTCCCGCGCGGAGCGGGACTTCTTCAGGTCCTGGATCCGTTGGGCGAGTTCGGCCGCCTCGCGTCGATCCCCCTCGAGCCGACGCCGCCCAGCCTCCCGCTCCGAGATCTCCCGTTCGATCAGCTTGAGCCGCTCGCGGGCGGAGGTTTCGGCCTGCCGGGCGGACTCCACAGAGCGTTCCGACTCGTCGATCGCGGCGCGGATCCGAAGCGCATCGGATTCCCAATGCGCCAAGAGTTCGGCCTCCCGGCCGTACTGGGCCGCTTCCTCCCGGAACTGTCGGGCCACCCCCTGCGCGTTCTCGGCCGCCCTTCGATAGCGCTCGAGGCCGAGCGCCTTTCGGACCGTCTCGAGGCGGGCCTCGGCGTCCGAATCCTCGAGGATCTGGCGCATCCGTTCCTGGGGCACGTAGACCGCCCATCGCCAGAGGTCGGAATGGGCCCTCGGGTTCGGGTTGTCGGGGAATCCCAAGAGGTCGATCGCCCGTTGGCGGAGCTCGGTGGGCGGGTAGCGGACGCTCGCCCCGTCCGTGGAGAGTCCGGTCCCCTTCTCCTCCGGCTCGAAGGAGTCGCGACCCTTGCGGTTGCGCCGTCGGAACCGCCGGGAGAAGACGTAGCGTCGCGCCCCGTCGGAGAGGGTGAGGGCGACCTCCGCGGTGGTCGCCTTATGGCGGATGAGATACGTCGCGTCGACCTCGGCGAATCCGAAGAGGGCGAGCTCGATCGCGTGCAGGAGCGAGGTCTTGCCCGCGCCGACATCCCCCCCGATCAGCGTCGTGCCCTCCGAGAGGAGGATCTCGGCGTCCACGAAGCTGCGGATGTTGTGCACCTTGAGGCGCGCGAGGGTGAGCGTCATCCGGTCCGAGCCGGAGGGACGCCGAGGATCCTCCGGGCGGCCTCCGAGCGCTGGGCGTCGTAGTCGGCCTTCGATTCCCCCTCCGAGGGCTCGCGGCCGAGCTCCTGGAGGAGCTCGCGGAGGACCGCTTGCGTCGGCGAGGCCGTCGGGAAGGTGGGGGGGACCGACGCCGCGAGGGCGGCGACCGCGTCGATCTCGAGGCGCTCCGCGCCCCCCGACGACGGGACCGGATCGGCGGCGATCGGGGAGAGGTCAGTGACGTCCCAGTGGACGCTCCCGGTCGATTCGAAATCGGCGGCCTCGCCCGGGCGACGCAGGCCGAGGGTGCCGATCGAGCCGTCGGAGAGCGTGCCGTGGACCCGCGGGAAGAGGAGACGTCTCGGCCCTGCCCGGGCCTTCACCGCCCGCTCGAGATGGACCCGGGCCTCCTCGACCGTCTCCCCCGAGAGGTCGATGTCGAACACCTCGACGTCCGGGGGGGCCGTTTCGACGAACTCGGCCTCGGGTCGGCCCTCCCGGACGGTGACGATGACGACCCCGGAATGGGTCAGCCGATTCGCCCGGCTCTCGATGTCGGTCGTGCTCGTCCCAAAGACCGCGCCGGGGTTGATCAGGAGACCGAGGCCGTTCGGACCGGTGCCCACGTAGCTTCGATGGATGTGGCCGCCCGCGTAGTAGTCGCATCCCGTCGGCAGGTCGTCCCGGGAGATCCCGCGCAGGTGTTCCCTGAGCCCCTCGGGAAGGTACTCCTCGATCGCCGAGTGGAACATGAACACTTTGAACCCGGGCTCCGCGCGGAACCGCTCGGAGTCGACCCCCAGGAAGTACGACCGGTCGAGTCCGTGGGCCCGCCCCGAGATGCCCGCGATCCGGACGCCCGTGGGCGCATCGACGACGAAGGGGAGGGTCCACCGCCCTCCTTCCTCGCGGATCGCCTCGGGCGCGGCGCGAAGGAAGATCCCCGTCTCGGCGAGGACGTCGAGCCAGCTCGTCCGGTGGGCGACGTAGTCGTGCGAGCCGTAGATCACGTAGACCCGACGACCGTGGTCGATGAGGCGCTTCAGCGCCCCCGCGATGGGGGCGACCTCGGCCGGATCGGGCACGGCGGTGTGGAACAGATCGCCCGAGACGAGGAGGAACTCACAGTCCCGTTCGT
>DASYZN010000051.1:0-1913 GCA_035946105.1 Thermoplasmata archaeon
GCAGCCGCGAGGCGATCCCCCGCCCGGACCATCCGTAGCCCGCGACGACAGCGACCTTCCCCGCGATGAGGAGGTTCGTCGCCCCGAACAGTCCGTCGAGGACGGACTGCCCGCAGCCGTAGCGGTTGTCGAAGAGGTGCTTCATCGCCGCGTCGTTCACGTCGATCGCCGGGAACCTCAGCTGGCCGGCCCGCTCGAGGGCTTTCAGCCGGGTCACGCCGGTGGTGGTCTCCTCGGTCGACCCGCGGATCTCCCCGCGTCCCGGGAGCTCGGTATGGGCCAAGGCGACGAGGTCGGCCCCGTCGTCGACGATCACCTGGGGCCCCGCGTCCAGCATCGCTCGGACGCCCGCGCGGTACTCCGAGATCGACTCGCCCTTGCGGGCGTGGGTGTCGATCCCTTCCGCGATCAACGCGGCGACGGCGTCGTCCTCGGTCGACAGGGGGTTCCCGGCCGCCAGATGGACCCGGGCGCCCCCCGCCTGCAGAGCGAGAGCGAGGGCGGCGGTCTTCGCCTCGACGTGGAGGACCAGGGAGACGTCGAGGCCCTCGAACGGGCGTTCCCGGGCGAACCGGGCCCGGATCCCCTCGAGCACCGGCATGTGCCCGCGGGCCCAGGCGATCTTCTGCCGACCGAGCTCTCGATCCCCGCTCACGGCCGATGCGGGCGCATGGGAGGTCCCCGGGTTATAGCCGTGTTGGGGCCGCGGGCGGGGCCGGCCCTCGTCCTACTGGGTCACGGCGCCGCAGAACGGACAGACGTAGTAGTCCGAGGGGACTTCCTTCTGGCAGTTCGGGCAGGTGATCATCCCGGCGGCCGGGGGGGTCGAGGCCGGGGCGGCTGAGGCCGCCGGCGCGGCGTCGCGTCGGGGAGCGGCGGGGGGCGGGGCGCCCGGAGCCGGCCGGGCGGGGGGCCTCGGGGGGGTGGAGGTCGTCGCGCGATCGAGGTCGAGGGCCCCCGCGCCGCCGGGCGGGTTCTTCCCGAGCGGCGTGGTGCTCTCCCGGGGCGCCGTCATGCCGGCCCGGGAGCTCTGCGACTGCTGGAGCCGCCACTGGCTGAAGGAGACGTAGGTCTGCTGGCGCTTCCACCAGTCCCAGAAGGCGCTCTCGTTGTAGTTCTCCCCGAGCTCCTTCTTCGACTCGGTGCGGAACCGCTCGACGAAGTCGGCGTACCCCTGGCGCTCGGGGTCGGCCTTCTCGTCCGCCTGGGGACCCAAGAGGGTCGCCGAGCATTCGGGACAGACCTTCGAGGTGCCCGGGATCGTGGAACCGCAGCGGCTGCATCGGACGAGGGCCGCCTCGAACTCGGCGCCGCACTTCGGGCAGGTGAGGGCGCTCTCGGGGATGAGCTCCCCGCATTCGCCGCACTCGACGAGCTTGCCGCGGGCCTGCCGGGCCGAGATCACGAAGACGCCGAGGACGAGCCCGACGGCGGCGATCGCGATGACGATGAGCAGCCAGATCGGAAGGAGCCCGAAGAGGGTCATGAGGTACCACGGGGTCGAGCTCGACGAGGAGGTCGAGGCGATGGTGAACCGCTGCGGGAGGAGCTGGTAGGTCTTCCCCCCGTCGTGGGTGACGCTCACGTTGAGGCCGTAGGTTCCCGCCGGGATGGTCGTGGGGAAGAAGAGGCTCACCGAGTAGTTGCCCGCCTTCAGGCTCTCCGACCCGAGGAAGATGATCCCTCCCGGTCCGTACGCCGTGACGTTGATCGTCGCCGAGGTGTTCCCATAGTAGCTGACCGTCCCCGAGACCGCCCGGTTCGTGTTCGGGACCACGGTACCGCTGGGCGCGTTCACGATCGTGAGGGTGATGAACGCCGGGACCACGGTGACGCTCTGCGTCGCCGTGGAGACCCCCGCGCCGGGGCTCCATTCGATCAGGATCTCGAACGTCGCCGCGATCCCCGAGGGA
>DASYZN010000052.1:0-6580 GCA_035946105.1 Thermoplasmata archaeon
CCTGCGGGAGTGAGCCGATGGCGCCGCTCCCCTCGCCCGACCAGAGGCCGTTCTGGGCCCTCGGCGCCCGACGGGCCGTCGAGGGCAAGCCCGACCGCGCCGAGCTCATCAAGAGGCTGCGGGAGCACGCCCAGGGATCGACGGGCCTCTTCGCGCTCCTCGACGCCCGTGGGATCGCGGGCGAGCGCCACCTCCTCTCCGCGTGGGCGCACCTGGGCCGGGCGAGGGAACGCGGCGAGTCGAGACTGCGCGACCGCAACGCCGAGTTCGTCCTCTTCGTGGCGGGAGACGATCAGCTCCCTCGGGCCCTCGGGAAGGTCGGGGTCGTCGACGACACCGTGGCGTTCGTGCTCGTCGCCGAGCGGTCCGTGGCCCCCGGGCCGCTCCTCGAACGGTTCGGCCTCGTGGAGGATCCCTCTGTCTACCCGAAGGCGCCGGACGAGCCGCTCTTGGAGCGCCTCGGGATCGGCGCCGACGATCGATCGAGCGTCCCCCCGGACGCCTGGGAAAGGCTGGTCCTCGAGCGGGTCGCGCTGCTCGAGCTCTCCGCGCCCCACGGGCCGCCCGCGGGCGGACCGTCCCACTCCCGTCCTTCCTCCCGCCCCCGCGCCCCGAAGGAAAAGAATTAGGCGGGGAGGGGGGTGGCGGCGTTCGGCCCGCAGGGGCCGGATGCAGGTGTAATCTAGCGGTAGGATGTCAGCCTTCCAAGCTGACCACCCGGGTTCGAACCGCGCGGCGGACGATCCTCCGCCCGAGCGAAACTCCCGGCGCCTGCATCCCTGCGGCCCGCGCGTCGCAGGGGACGGATTAAGCCTCGGACGGCTTCCGAGCCCTCGCGCTGAGGTAGCCTAGCTCGGTAAGGCGCCAGCCTTGAAAGCTGGTGGCGGCAACGCCCCGGGAGTTCAAATCTCCCCCTCAGCGTTCCTCGAGAACCGGATGCGTTGTCACGCCTTTATACTCGGCCCCCGGTCGGAGCCGTCCCGATGAGCGCCTCGGCCCCCTCCACGCCCCTGATGGAGCAGTACGAGGGGGTGAAGGCCCGATATCCGGGTCATCTCGTGCTCTTCCGGGTCGGCGATTTCTTCGAGACGTTCGGCGACGACGCGAAGCTGATGTCCGAGCTGCTCGAGGTCGTGCTGACCTCGCGGGGTCCGGACAGTCAGGGCATCCGAGTGCCGATGGCCGGCGTACCGTACCACGCCGTCGAGACCTACCTGGGCCGGCTCGTGCAGAAGGGGTACAAGGTCGCGCTCTGCGATCAGGTCGAGGACGCGCGGCTCTCGAAGGGGCTCGTCCGCCGGGCGGTGACGCGGGTCGTGACCCCGGGGACGATCGTCGAGGAGCGGATCCTTCCCGGCGCGGATCACAATTTCCTCGCCGCGTTGTCCTTCCCGGCGGGCGGGCGCGCGAGCTTTGCGGCGGTCGACGTATCCACCGGGGAGTGGTTCCGGGGCGACGCCTCGAGGGCCGGGGCCCCCGGGGCGATCGCCGCGCTCGCCCCGTTCGCCCCTCGAGAGCTCCTGCTGCGTTCGGAGGCCCCCACGACGGTCACCGAGGGGCTCCGGGCCGCGATCGTCCGCGAGTTTCCCAGGGTGCGGATCGAGCTCGCGGGAACGGCGCCCGGGATCGCCGAGATCCCGCCCGAACTTCCCGCCGAGATCCTGAGCGGGGCGAACGAGGCGGACCGCCTCCTCGCTTCCTACGTCGCCGCGAGCCAGCCCCGGCTCCTCCCTAACCTCTCCCTGGGCGACCGGGAGATCCGAGGGTCCGTCGGGCTCCTCCTCGACACCAAGACGCTGCGCCACCTCGAGATCGCCCGACCGATGAACCCGGAGGATCCGGACGGGCCGACCCTCCTTTCGACGCTAGATCGGACCGTGACCGCCTCGGGCCACCGCACCCTCTCCTACTGGCTCACGAATCCCCTCGCCGATGTCGCGGCGATCTCGGCACGGCAGGATGCCGTCGCCTGGCTCACCGCTCGGGGGGTGGAGCTCGAGGCCCTCCGGAGGTCGCTCTCGGGCATCGGGGACCTCGCCCGGATCGGGGCCCGGCTGTCGAGCCGCCGGATCCGCCCACCGGAGCTCGCTCAGCTCACGAAGAGCCTCGCGTTGGTCGAGCGGGCCCGGGCGCGCCTAGCGCCCGTCGACGACCGCCCGGCATTGCTCACGGAGATCCACCAAGCCCTCGACCCGCTCCCGACGCTCTCGGAGCTGCTCACGAAGGCCCTCTCCGATGACCCACCTCCCCGCCCGGAGGACCCCGGGCTCTTCCGTCCCGGCTACGCCGAGGAGCTCGACCGCGCCCGCTCGGAGGAGCGTGAGGGCCTCGACGACCTCGGCCGCTTAGAGCGGTCCGAGCAGGAGGCGAGCGAGATCCGCTCGCTCAAGATCGGCTTCAACCAGGTCTTCGGCTACTATTTCGAGATCTCCAAGGCGAACCTCGGTCGGGTCCCACCCCACCTGCGCCGGAAGCAGACGCTCTCGGGGGGGGAGCGGTTCACGTCGGACGCGCTCGACGAGATCGAGGGACGGATCCTAAGGGCCCGCGAGGCGCTCCGCGCCTCCGAGGCCGCCCTTTGGGAGCGCCTCCTCGCAGAGGCGGATCGGCAGGTCCCGGCGCTCAACCAGGTCGCTCGGGCCGTGGGCCGGCTCGACGCGCTCGCGTCGTTCGCCCAAGTCGCCGTCGAGCGCGGCCACGTGCGGCCGACGGTCGATCGCTCCCGGATCCTCCAGATCCGCGACGGCCGGCATCCGATCCTGGAGAGCGGGATCCCGGGCGGTTTCGTCCCCAACGACGTGGATCTCGACGGGGAGTCTTCCCGGCTCCTCGTCCTCACCGGTCCCAACATGTCCGGCAAGTCGACCTACATGCGGCAGGTCGGCCTGTTCGTGGTGCTCGCCCAGGCGGGGGCGTTCGTGCCGGCGAAGTTCGCCCGGATCGGCCTCGTCTCCTCCCTCTTCACCCGGATGGGCTTCACCGATGATATCGGCCGGGGCAAGTCGAGCTTCATGGTCGAGATGAGCGAGGTCGCCGAGATCCTCGAGGGAGCCGACGATCGCTCGGTCGTCCTGCTCGACGAGGTCGGTCGGGGGACGAGCACGTTCGACGGCCTCGCTCTCGCGTGGGCGACCTTGAAGCACCTGCACGACGCGGTCCGGTGCCGTACGGTGCTCGCGACCCACTATCACCAGCTCACCGAACTCGTCGAACGACTGGCCGGGGCCCGCAACGCCCATCTTGCGGTTCGGGAGACGGAGGGGGAGGTCGTCTTCCTCCATCGGCTGGTCCAAGGCAGCACCGACCGGAGCTACGGCCTTCATGTCGCCCGCCTCGCCGGGCTCCCGGATCCGCTGCTCGAGGAGGCGAGACGCCTATTGAAGCGGCTCGAGGAGGGCGGGGCGTCCCCGGGGTCCCCGACGGCCCGGCGGGCCCCGGGGTCCCGCTACACCCAGGCGGTCCTCCTGCCGACGGAGTCCACCCCCACCCCCTCCCCGATCCTCGAGGAGCTCGGCCGACTCGATCCGGATTCGATGAGTCCGCTCGACGCGCTCCGCTGGATCGTCGAGGCGCGCCGGCGGCTCTCGGAGACCCCGCCGGCCGAGCGGCCGTGACCGCCGCGCCGGCCGGGGAGGCCGAGCCCGCGCGGATCCGCCCGCTCGACCGGGAGACGATCCGACGGATCGCCGCCGGCGAGGTGGTGGAACGGCCGAGCTCGGTCGTGAAGGAGCTCGTCGAGAACGCCTACGACGCCGGCGCGACCGAGGTCGTCGTGTCGATCCAGCAGGGAGGCCTGGCGGAGCTGTCCGTCCGGGACGACGGGATCGGGATCCGTCCCGAGGAGCTCGGGGCCGCGGTCGAGCGGCACTCGACGAGCAAGCTCTCCCACGCCTCCGACCTCGAGCGGATCCGCACCCTCGGCTTCCGCGGCGAAGCCCTCGCGGCGATCGCCTCGGTGAGCCGGCTCCGCCTATTTACCCGGCCTCCCGGCGCCGAGGCCGCGCACGGCCTCACGGTCGTCGGCGGCAAGGTCGGACGCCCGTTCGTCGAAGGGGCCCCGCCCGGCACGACGGTGGAGGTCCGCGATCTCTTCTTCAATACGCCGGCCCGACGCAAGTTCCTCCGATCCGCCGCCGCGGAGCAGGTCGAGCTCGTCCACACCCTGGGCTCGCTCTACCTCGCCCACCCCGAGGTAGGGCTCCGTCTCGATTCCGAGGGGCGGGAACTGCTCCGCTGGCCGGGCACCACGTCGCTCACGGACGCCGCGGTGCGGGTGCTCGGGGTCGAGCTGCTCGAGCGGACGATCGTCGGGGAGGTTCGCCCTCCCGACGGGACTCGGATCGAGTTCGTGGTCGGCCACCCGTCCGTGGTCCGCGCCCACTCCGCAGGGATGCGGATCACCGTGAACGGCCGGCCGATCGCCTCGAGGATCCTCGTCCAGGCCGTCCGTCGCGCGTTCGACCCCTACGTGCCGAAGGGGAGGTTTCCCGTCGGGACGGTCCGCCTCACGCTCGACCCCCAGCGGGTCGACGTCAACGTCCACCCGACGAAGCGGGAGGTCCGCATCGCCCAGGAGGCTCAGGTCGCGGAGGCCGTCTTCGGCGCGATCCGGACCCGGCTCGCCGACGTCGTCTCGACGAAGGGGATCCCGAGCCGTCCAACCGACAAGCTGTCCGACGAGGCGTTCGGGTCGTCCGGGGCTCTCGGTCCGCCCGCCGCCTCCGTCGCGGGCCGAGCCGCGGGGATCGGGACCCCGTTGGGGGGACGCCAGCTTGCCCTCGATGACCTCCCGGGTGCCCGCCTCGTTTCGTCGAACGGCGCCCACCCTCGCCTATTGCTCAAGGCCCCGCTCTTCCGCCTCTACTGGGTCGCCGAGGCCGAGGAGGCGCTCGTCCTCGTCGACCAGCACGCCGCCAGCGAACGGGTCGTCTACGAGGCGTTGCGCGCCGACGGGCGGCTCGCCCGACAGGCGCTCGTCGATCCGGTCACGATCGCCCTCACCCCCCGCCAGGCCGCCGCCCTCACAAGCGCTCCCGAGGCGATCGCCTCCGCCGGCTACGAGGTGGAACCGTTCGGGGGCGGCCGCCACCGCGTGCGCTCCGTGCCGTCCTACCGGGGGCGCCTCGCCCGGGCGGAAGCCCTTCCGGCCCTGCTCGACGAGCTCGCCGACGGCGGCCGGCCGACCGTGCCCGACGGCCTCTTCGACCGAACCCGCGCGTCGATCGCCTGCCACGCCGCCGTGCGCGGCGGGGACGAGATCCCTGTCGAGGAGATGGGACGGATCCTGGAGGCGCTCTACCGGCTCCCGGACGCCTCCTATGCCTGTCCCCACGGCCGACCGATCCTCGTCCGCCTTCCACGGGGTCGGCTCGACGGCTGGTTCCTCCGACGGGGGACCTGAGGTGGCTCGCGCACGCCGACCTCGCCTCCTCGAGCAAAGCTTGGGGCCGCCGGTGCGCCACCATCTCGAGTCGCTAGGTTACCGGGTCTGGATCGACCCGGACGGGACCGACTATTTCGACGTCGTCGCCCGTAAGGGCCGGGAGGTCGGTCTCGTCGAGCTTAAGGTCGCCGACGGCCGAACGGTGCTCCGCCAGGCGATCCGCCGGAGGGGATGGGCCGATTGGGTTGCCGTCGCCGTTCCCTCCCTAGCCCTCGCCGAGCGGATCGCGGCGCGTCCGGTCGCCGAGCGAGGAGAGCGGGTCGGGGTCTGGGCCGTGGTCGACGGGTGGGTCCGCGTAGTTCGTGCCCATCGGCCGATCGTCGGGGCCGGTGAGGCGGACCCGTTCGAGGGATTGAAACGACAGATCGCCGAACAGCTCGACCTGGTCGAAGCCGGGGCCCTGCCCGAGGGGATCGCGTGGAACCTCCTCGCGCGCTCGCGCCGGGAGCTCCTGGGGCATCGGAGCACCCGGGACTGGCGTCTCGAGGAGTTCGATCCCCCCGGGTAGGCCGCCCGGCGGCTGCCGGTGGGGGGGCGACCGGGGTTTCCTCCAACGAGGGGGGCCCCCGGCGACCCCTGTGAACCGGGGTTACGACGGGTAGAAGACCCCCACGACGCTCCCGTAGTAGAAATCGACCTGGTCGGTTGAACCCGTGGAGTAGAGCGCCGTGCCGATCACGGCGAACGTGTAGGTGCCGGCGGCCGGCAGAGTGTACGACTGGGCCAGGCCGAGGACCACGTCGTACCCGCCCGTCGGGGTCGACGTGAGCACGTCCCCGATGACGAAGTGGTTCGATAGCGGAACGCACGGCGAGGTGGTGTTCCAGAAACTGACGACATAGTTCGCCGAGAACCCTGACGTGTGGAAGACGGCCATGGTGATCGAACCGGTGAGGACCACCGTCCCCGGTCCGCTGACGGTGAACGTCACATTGTCCCGGGCGTAGAAGGTGCAGTTCGGAGAAAGCGGGGTCGTCGCCGCGGAGAAGGCCTGATGGACGATGGCCCCCGGTCCGGCGGCGCCGGGAGCGCCGTTGGTCCCGTTGGCGCCGTTCTTGCCGTTGGCGCCGTTCGATCCGGCCGGTCCCTGCGCGCCGGTGGCCCCCACGGGACCGGCGGCACCGGTCGGACCGACGT
>DASYZN010000053.1:0-1587 GCA_035946105.1 Thermoplasmata archaeon
AGCTCTCCCGATCTCACCCCGGGGACCGACGCGGTCTCCGTGCCGACGAGTGCTCGAACCAAGGTGAGAGGGTCCGATCAGGGTCCGGGGGATCTGGCACAGCCGGGCCTCGGGAACCGGCGCACACCCTCTAACAGCATACGCCCCGGGGCAAGGCCGGCAATCCGGGCCCGTCGCCAGCCTAAGTAGTGGGCGGGGTTCCGACGTGAGATGATCCTGCCTGGGTTGATCTCGGTCGCCTTCTACCGACGACGCCCGAGCCCACTCCAGATCTCGCTGGGCCTCGTCTTCACCATCGTTGCCTCCGCGCTGCTCGGCTACGTCCAGGACGCCGGCACGTCACGTGTGTGGCTGAACGTCACCCTGGCCATCGCCGGCGGTGTCATCCTCTACGCGGCGATCTTGGCGTACATGGTCTACGTGTACCTTCCGAAGCACGCGACCTCGACCACATCCCCCGAATCCACAACTCCAGGCGCTCGGACGTAGGGTCGCTCCGGCCCGCGACGAACTTCGGTCCTACCGAGCCGAGTGGAATCCTCGACCGACTTCTGGACCAGCGGGGCCCGTCGATTCCGCGCGGGAGGCGGATGACGAGAGGCTCGCCCTCGCAGGAGCGGCCCCCGGCAGATGCCCCATCGACCACGGGCTTCCGGCGTTTCTAACCGGAATCCGAACCGACGGCCGGGCCAGCGGTGCCCGAAGGGCCTACGCTACCCGGCGACCCATTCGGACCGACCGTTCCGGACTTGCCGTTCTTGCCGCTGGGGGCGCGCGTACCTCCCCCCGCGGAGTTCGCATTGCCGCCCAATCCTCCCGTTCCCCCGGCACCGATCGATCCTCCATTCCCCGGGAGCCCCGGGCAGCCCGTTCCCAATGCCGTGCAATTGTTGATACCCGGGTCGCCGCCGGTGGCGTTGTTGTGGGAGTAGTTCGCCGAAACCGGGAAGCAGATCATCGTGCAGTTGGAGCTGATCATGAAGCCCGCGTCGTAGATCCCGCCGCCCTGGCCCCGGCCCCCGTTCGCCCCGGCCCCGGAGGTTCCACCGTTGCCACCGGGTCCGCCGGATCCTCCGCCTCCGCCCCGGCCGCCGTGGCCGCCGGGGGTGGAGGTCGAGGAGTTCCCCGCTGCGCCGCCGAGTCCGCCGTCCCCGCCTCGGCCCCCGCCGCCCCCGCTGCCGCCGTGACCACCGTCACCGCCGGCGCCACCGGCGCCGCCCGTGGCGTTGTCCCAGGTGAACACGATTAAGGTCAGCCCCAGACCGGTCGATTGCCTCAAGAATACGCCACCGCCCGAGCCATTGCCGCCGGATTGGCCATTCCCGCCGTTGCCGCCGTTACCGCCGTGGCCACCCATGACCGCGGTGATCCCCGAACCGCCGGCGGCCCCGGCTCGAGCGGTGCCGCCGGTACCGGCAGCGGAACCTCCGTTGCCTCCGCCGGCGCCCGTTCCGCCCGAGCCGCCGGTGCCGCCGTATCCCCCGTCCCCTCCGAGACCTCCGCGACCGCCATCGCCGCCGATTGCCGAGTCCGAGACGAAGTAGCCTTTCGACAGGCGCAAACTTCCGTCGGCGAAGAGCCCGCCTC
>DASYZN010000054.1:0-1734 GCA_035946105.1 Thermoplasmata archaeon
ACCACGACGGGCTCGGACGGGTCTCCGAACGTCTGATCGACCGGTTCCTCGCTGAGGACCTGCCCCATCCCGCTCCTCGATTCGAGGAGGAGGAACGATGAGCGGAACGACGGAGACGGACAAGGAGACGAGCCAAGAGACGAATGGGTTCCGGACCGGTCTGGACCTGCTGAACGAGCAGCAGGCGGCGTCCGCCGCGGTCTCCCCGGAGGCCGCGTTGAATCCGAAGGCCACCGGGGCCCCCGTCCCCTGGAGGCCTCCCGAACCGTTCAGCGAGCGCTGGAAGAACCTCGTCCTGGACGTCGTCGACCCGAACCGATCGGCGCAACCCGCCGACGTCGCCTGGTTCTTCTACCGATGCCACCGACTCGGCCTCGATCCCCTCGCCGAGCAGGCGCACTTCCTCTGGATCCGCGGGCGACCGAAGTTCTACGTGGGGATCCACGGCGCCCGGACCCTGGCCGAGAAGACGGGCGAGCGGGGCGGCGAGGCCGTCGTCGAGATCCTCCGGGAGAAGGACGCGCTGGTCGGAGTCACCATGCGCGTTGAGCGCGTCCGTTGGCACGGCGACCGCTTCCAGGTCACTCCCTACACCGCGACGGCGCGCCTCAACGAGTACCGGCCCAAGCGGGACTTCAAGCCGGGCGATCCGTGGCTCGACAAGCCCGAGCTGATGCTCGAGAAGTGCGCCGCGATGCTGGCGTACCGGAAGGCCTTCCCGGAGGTCCTCGGCGACATCTACGTCCGTGAGGAGCTCGACTCGGCGGAGGATCGGACGTGAGGGGCGCCGATTCCCTCGAGGCCGACCGTACAATCTCCGAGGAGGAGCTCGGTCGGGTCCTCGACTCCCTCGTCGACGAGTGGGACGACCGGGACTTTCCTCGTCTGCCTCCCCGGGCGGCCGCCCAGCTTCGCAGGATCCTCGAGGTCGACCCGTGAAGCCCGCGTCCTATCCGCTCATTGGAGACGTCCCCCTGGATTCGATCCTCGCCGAGGGCAACATCCGGGACCACCGGGGGAACGACGAGCAGGCGAAGTCGCTCCTCAATTCCGTCCGCGCGGTCGGGGTCCTCGAGCCCCTCCTGATCACCGGCCTCCCGAAGGGATCCCGCGCCAACGGCTACCGGTTCCAGCTGGTCTCCGGGTTCCGACGGTACACCGCCGCCTGCCAGGCCGGTCTCGATCGGGTGCCCTGCCGGGTGCTGAAGACCCTGACCCCCGCGCAGGTCCTCGAGATTCGGCTCACCGAGAACCTCCAGCGACAGGAGATGAACCCGATCGAGGAGGCGAAGGCGATCAAGGAGCTCCTGAAAGTCTCCGGCATCGATCAGCGGACCGCTGCGCTGCGACTCGGAAAGTCGGAGGGCTGGGTGTCGATCCGGCTCGGGTTCTTGAAACTCCCGGAAGAGATCCAGCTTCGCCTCGCTGAGGGAAAGATCTCGGACTACTGCGCTCGGCTGCTCGTCCCCCACGCGGAGAATCCCGAAGCTCGAGAGACCATCCTGAAGCTGTCCCGGATCGCCTACGAACTGTCCGGCCAGCAGTTCCACCACCGATTGACCGTGGCGCTGAAGGGCCGATGGCCGCATCCACATTCGGGCGGACCACGCTCCCAATCGGCGTGCGACTGCGCCTGTCCCTGCTGCCTCGTCCGGATCCATGAGGTCCGCTCCCTCGTGGAGGCGGCGCGATGAACGAGACGGATTCCGTCTTGGAGATCCCTCTTATCGCCAT
>DASYZN010000055.1:0-6679 GCA_035946105.1 Thermoplasmata archaeon
CGGGAAGAGTCCGATCCCCGTATCGCCCGGGAGACGCCGGTGGCTCGCCATCAGCGGGCGAGGTGGGGCACGATTCCGCTATCTGAGCGAGGGGGTCCGAGGGTACCGAAGGCGCGACCGATGCGAGGGATCCCCGACGCCGTTCCCCGACCCCTGGAAACGTGCTTCGACGCTTCGCGGGGTCGTCCGATCCCACTAGACCCCGTCCTGCGTTCGCTCTATGGTCGGCTCCGTCTGCCCTTGCATCGCGCCCGCCCTCACGTGCTCGCCAACTTCGCCGTCTCGCTCGATGGGGTCGCGGCCTTGGCGCCCGGGACCCGGACCTTGGGCGTCGAGATCACGGGAGGGGTTCCCGAGGACCGCTTCCTGCTCGGGCTCCTGCGCTCGATCTCCGGAGCCGTGATCATCGGAGCCGGCACGCTTCGGGCCTCCCCCCGCCATCGCTGGACCGCGGAGCGGGCCGCCCCGGCTTTGGCCGACCGATTCCGCGCGCTTCGTACCCGGCTCCACCTCGAGGGCGCGCCGCTCAACGTCGTCGTGACCGCCTCCGGACGCCTCGATCTGACCCTGCCGTTGTTCCGGTCGGGGGAGGTACCGGTGCTGGTCGTCACGACCCCGCCCGGCGCCCGTCGACTCTCCTCCGCCCGGCTCCCGCCGGGAATCCGGATCGCTACCGCGTCGAACGGCCCTTCCATCCCGGCCCCCGCGATCCTCCGCGCGGTCGCCCGGGTCCGTTCGTGCGGCACGGTCCTCGTGGAAGGCGGCCCTCACCTCCTCGCCCGGTTCGTTTCGGATCGATGCCTCGATGAGCTCTTCCTGACGGTCGCCCCCCGATTGATCGGACGGGACCGGGTCCGACGCCGGCTCTCACTGATCGAAGGACGGGTCTCGGGAGATGGAGGGTCGCTCGACGCGCGCCTCTGGAGCGTTCGACGCGGCGGGGAGCTGCTCTTCCTGCGGTACGGGTTGCCTCGTCGCTGACCTACGCTCGGCGAGGGGCTGGGTCGGGGGCGTCGCGCCGAGACCTCCGCAGAGCCTATCCCACCCGACGATTCTCGCTGCTTCGTGGCCGCCCCATCGTCGTCGTGGAGGAAGCTCACCCGCGCCGAGGAAGCCGTCATCGTGAACAAGGGGACCGAACGGCCCTTTTCCGGAGAGTACGAGACGAACCACCGCGCCGGGACGTACGTTTGTCGACGATGTGCGGCGCCGCTCTATCGATCGGACGACAAATTCGATTCCGGTTGCGGATGGCCGAGCTTTGACCAGGAGGTCCCCGGTGCCGTCCTGAAGATCCCGGACGCCGACGGGGAGCGGACCGAGATCCAATGTGCGGCCTGCCGAGGGCACCTGGGCCACGTCTTCGTCGGGGAGCGGTTCACCCCGAAGAACACCCGACATTGCGTGAACTCGATCTCGCTGCTCTTCGTCCCTCGAAACCCGTCGACCCCTTCCCCGTAGCCTCGGGCGCCGGGGGCCGGATTACGCACCGTCCCAACCGAGGCGGACCCCGCGCGTCTCGGCCTCGAGGTAGCTCGAGAGCGGCGCGAAGTAGTCCAAGATCGCGCTCGCATCCATCGTCCGTTCGCCCGTGAGCGCCTCCAAGGCGTCCGGCCACGGCCGGCTCGCGCCGAGCTCGAACATCTCCCGGAGCCGTCGACCCGCCTCGGCGTTCCCGTAGATCGAGAAGCGGTGGAGGGGTCCCTTCCATCCGGCCTGCCGGGCCAGCGCGCGATGGAACTGGAACTGCAGGATGTGGGCGAGGAAGTAGCGCATGTACGGGACGTTCGAGGGGACGTGGGATTTCGCCCCGGGGTCGAACTCCGTCTCGTCGCGCGGGCTCGGGGGGACGATGCCCTGGTAGCGGCGCCGCATCGCCCACCAGGTCGTATTGTATCGGGAGGGAGGGATCTCGCCCCCGAAGACCTGCCAGCGCCACCGATCGATCACGAGGCCGAACGGAAGGAACGCGACCTTCTCGAGCGCCTTCTGGAGGAGGAGGCCGACGTCCTTCGAGGGGTCCGGGGCGCGGTCCAACAGCCCGATCCGGACGAGGTATTCCGGCGTGACCGAGAGCCCGATCGTGTCGCCGACCGCCTCGTGGAAGCCGTCGTTCGCGCTGTCGCGGAAGAGCAGCGGCTGGCCCTTGTAGGCCCGCTGGTAGTAGTTGTGCCCGAGCTCGTGGTGGATGACCTGGAACTCTTCGCCGGTGACCTCAATGCACATCTTGATCCTCAGGTCGTCGAGGAAGTCGATGTCCCAGGCGCTCGCGTGGCAGAGGACCTCGCGGTCCTTGGGCTTGACGAACATCGACCGCTCCCAGAAGGTCTCGGGGAGCGGATCGAACCCTAGGGAGGAGAAGAAACGCTCCCCGATCCGGACGAGCTCGCGTTCGTCGGTGCCCCGCCGCTTGAGGAGCTCGGTGAGGTCATAGCCCGGGTCCGCGCCGGACGGGGCGAGGATCGGGTAGAGGTGCTCCCAGCTCTGGGCCCACATGTTCCCCAAGAGATGGGCCGGCATCGGGCCCTCGGGGGGGACGAGGTCGGTCGAGTAGAACGCCCCGAGCCGACGTCGGACGTAGGCGTGCAAACGCTCGTAGAGCGGCCGGACCTGCTGCCAGAGCCGCTCGAGCTCGGCCACGAACGCGTCGGGCGGCATGTCGTACTTCGACCGCCACATCGCTCCGGTGTCCTCGAACCCCACCTCGCGCGCGCCGCGATTGGCGAGCTCGACGTACCGGGCGAATTCGGAGCGCATCGGCCGCCCGACGGCGTGCCAGCCGGTCCACACGTCCTCGAGCTCCGCGGGATCCCGGCTCTCCGCGAGGCGCCTCGACAGGGCGTTGAGATCGAGCGGCTCCGCGGCGCCCCGGGGGCGGTGTCGCCCCTTTCCGTAGCGTCCGCGCATCGAGGCGACGAGGCGAGCCAGCTCCTCGCTCTCCTTCGGATCCGACGGGGCGAACAGGGGGAGCGAGAGGCGCAAGAGCCTCAGTTGCCGGGCCTCGGCCTCGGGGAGGCCCGCCTCGGACACCTGCGCCGCCCGTTTCGCGAGCCCGAGGGTCGTCTGGGTGACCCGGGAGTCCGCTCGGGCCGTCAGGCTCTCCGTGTCCGGCGTGATGTTCGTCTCGTAGACCCACGCGGCCCGGGCCGCCTCGACCGACAGGTCGAGGAGGGTCGTGTTGGCCTCCGAGAGGATCGCCTGGGCCCCGTTCGGTTCGCGCGCCGTCCTCGGCTTCCCCCTCGTACGGGGCGGGAGGAGAGCCGGAGGTCTTGGACGTTTGGGGGAGCTCCGCCCCCGTCGAGGTCCCGTCGGCTTGAGGAGCTTTATATCCCCCCCGGCGTCGGGGGCGGGGGAATGATGAGCACCTGTCTCTCCGATCCGATGACGAGACCAGCGACTATCTGACCCCCCCTACGCATGGCCCAGAACGGACCCCTCGCGGCGATCGCCGCGCTGATCGTCGTCGTCGTCATCGCGGCGGGCGCGACCGGCGGATACCTCTACGTGCACAGCAAGCCGACGACGACCTCCGGGCCGCGGCTCGTCCAGTTGAACGACAACGTCACCGTCGACTACATCGGGATCTACGGCTCCGGTCCGGACGTCGGCAAGGTCTTCGACACGTCGCTCTACTCGGTCGCGACGAACAACGCCTCCTACCCGAAGTCCTTGACCTACCACTTCCGAGGGGCGCCGGGGAACTTCACCCCCCTCGCCGTCCACGTCGGCCCCTCGACGCCCTCGAACGGCTACTCCTTCGCCGGCAAGAGCTTCATCCAGGTCGTCCCCGGGTTCTGGCAGGGCCTCGAGGGGTTCGCGGGGAACGTGACCCACCTCGCCATCGTCCCCCCGGCGCTCGGGTACGGGGAGCCGAACCCCGCCTGCTTCCGCACCCTCCCCCTCTCCCAGCAGTTCCCGATCTTCCAGACGCTGCAGGGGACCCAGTTCTCGGCGAAGTATCCCGGCACCCTCGCCACGACGGGCGCCTCGTTCAACGACCCGACCTACGGATGGAAGGTGCTCATCCTGAGCGCCAACGCGACCTCGGTCTCCTTGGAGAACGTCGCCACCATCGGGGAGACCTCGCAGAGCGCGGGCTGGCCGACCCTGGTCACCGACGTCACCTCGACGCCCGACGGCACCGGACGGATCACGGTCCTCAACGAACTGACCCCCTCCGAGGCGGGCCACATCGCCGGGCACGCCGCCCAGGGCCCGTGCGTGGGGAGCGGGGGCGGCACGTTCATCGTGACGGCCGTGAACCCGCAGAACGGCACGTTCACCGAGAGCTTCAACCAGGAGGTCCAGGGCGTGATCCTCCTCTTCGTCGTCACGGTGCTCAACGTCTACTCGCCCCCGAAGGGGCTCGTCGCCTGAGCGGTCGGCCTCCGTTATCGGAGGACGACCTTTCCGCGCTTTAGTAGCTCCTCGAGCCGGCCGTCGACCGACCGTTGCTGGGCGAGCTCGGGATCGACGCCGCCCCGCACCGAGCGGTTGTACTCCTGGAGCACGTGGCGGGCCTCCTGGCGGCGGGCCTTCGAGTTGCGCAGGAGCCGGTCCCCCTCCTGCTCGAGCTCGTCGATCTGCTTCCCGATCGCCTGAAGACGCTCGAACGCCGCCTCGCGTCTTCGGGCCGCCTCCCGAAGGCTCGCGACGACCGCCCCTTCGTCGACGAGGCGGGCGCGGATCGACTCCATCCGACGCTCCCGTTCCGACTTGAGTCGGGGGAGCTCGTTGGTGAGCCCGTCGAACTCGGCCCTCCGAGCCGCGAGGTTCCCCTCGAGCTCCTTGAGCTTCGCCCGCTGCGCCTCCGCCGCCCCCCGGTCTCGTTCCGCCTCGCCGAGCTCCTGGGTGAGCTTCCGAAGCCGGGCGAGGAGCGCGTTCTCCTCCGGAAGGGGCAGGGCATGGGTCTGCTGGCGGTGTTCGAGGGCGGCGATCTCCCGCTGGAGGGTCGCGGGGTCGGGGCGGGTGCCGCGGGTCATCGTCGACCGGAACTCGCGCACCGCGACGAGCGCCTCCTGGACCCGGCCCCGGGCGGCGTCGCGCGCCCGGCGGGCTTCCGCCAAGTCGTGGCCCAGGTCGACGTACTCCCCATGGATCCGCTCGAGCTCGGCCTCGCGAGGACGTCGGGCGCCGGCGAGATCGCGCTGCTCGTCGGCGAGCTTTCGGACCTCGGCGAGGGCGAGACGGCGGCGGTCGTGGAGCTCTCGGAGGCGGGCATCGAGGGCTCGAAGGCGGTCCCGCTCCTCCCGCTCCTCCTGTTCGGCCTCCTCGGAGAGGTGGGCGCGGGCCGTCACGAGGACCAAACCGGTTCGCCCATCAAAAAGATGACCGGTCCCTCCGACGGGCCGACCTGGGGGCCCTTCGGGGCCGACCGTCGGGGGTCGCCCGCGCCGCCCCCGCGAGGAGCTGGACGGCGAAGAGCGCGGCCGGGACCGCCGCATCGATGTTCACGACCGCGATCGGGGCACAGGACTGGAGCATCGCGTCGAGGGCCGCTGCCCCCTTTCCGCCCCGTCCGTAGCCGATCGACGTCGGGACCCCGACCACCGGGGAGCGCACGAGCCCCGACAGCACCGTGGGCAGCGCGCCCTCCCGCCCGGCGAAGGCGAGGTAGACCGAGGGCCGGCGGCGCTCGAGCCGGGGCAGCGCCCTCAGGAGGCGATGGAGCCCGGCGACCCCGACATCGTCGGCCCGGACGGTCCGGACGCCGAGCGCGGTCAGGATCGCCTCGGCCTCGTCGGCGGTCGGGACATCGGAGGTTCCCGCGGTCACGAGCGCGACCGTCCCCTCGGGTCGGCCGTCCCCCAGCGGGCCGTCCAGCCGGGCGACCCGGTCGCCGGCCGAGAAGCGGATCGGGAGACCGAGGGTGCGGGCGGTCGAGAGCGCCCTCCGCTGGGCCGGCGTCGCCCGGGATACGAGGGCCCCCTTCCCCCGGGCCCGCAGGCCGTGCAGGATGTCGAGGAGGTGCTCGACGGTCTTCCCCTCGCCGAGGACGATCTCGGGGGTCCCGGTCCGGATCGCCCGACCGGCGTCGTAGCGCGCAAACCGGCCGATCGGGACGACGCCCGTCGATCGGGCGACCTTCCGAGGGGTCCGCCGACGTCCCATCGCCGTCGGACGACCGAAACGACTTATAGCGCGTTCCGCTGAACGCGACCTCCGAGGCTGCGCGTGCCGGATTTCTCGCTCTCCGAGGAAGAGACGAGCCTTCGCGATCTCGCCCGCAAGTTCGCGAAGAACGAAATGGCCCCCCACGCCGCCGAGTGCGACCGCACGGCCCGCTTCCCGGAGGAGATCTACCGGAAGGCCTGGGAGCTCGGCCTCATGAACCTCAACGTGCCCGCCGAATTTGGCGGGAGCGGCCTCGGGCTCTTCACCCAATGCCTCATCGTCGAGGAGCTTGCCCGGGCCTGCGCGGGGATGACGACCTCGATCATCGCGAACTGCCTCGCCCTCGAGCCGATCCTCCTGGGGGGGAGCGAGGAGCAGAAGCGGCGGATCCTCTCACCGTTCTGCTCCGAGTACCACCTCGCCTCGTTCTGCCTCACCGAACCCTCTGGGGGGAGCGACGCCGGGAGCCTGAGGACCCGGGCGCGCCGGGAGGGGGAGGAGTACATCTTGGACGGGGAGAAATGCTTCATCACGAACGGTCCGTTCGCGAGCCTCTACACCGTCT
>DASYZN010000056.1:0-3167 GCA_035946105.1 Thermoplasmata archaeon
TGCCGGTCCGCGAGGGGATGACGTAGGGGATGATGCCGATCTCCGGGAACCGGTCGCAGACGGGTTCGAGATGCTCCCGCCGGATCTCGACGGAGCTCGGTCCATTGTAGTAGGGATCGACCAAGAGCACCGACTTGACGCCGTGGTCCGCGGCGAAGGCGGTGAGCTCGAGGGTCTCGTCCAATCGATTTCGTCCGGTGGCGGCGATGACCTCCACCGTCGAGGGCAGCCGGTCCATCGCGATCTCGATCGATCGTTCGAGCTCGTTCGTCGTCAGGGTCGGGGACTCTCCCGTCGTGCCCCCGACGACGACGCCGGAGACCCCGGCCCTCGCCTGGAATCCGAGCAGCGATTCGTACGTGGTCCAGTCGATCTCGCCCCGGCCGTCCGTCGGGGTCACCAGGGCGGTCAACGTCTCGAAGGCCGTCGGCACGTCGCGGCCCGAGCGCCCCCGGTTCTTAAGGATTGCCGTTTTTCGATTTTTCAATCCGAAAAACGGAGTATCCAAGGCGGGCCGGCGGAATCGGGGCCCGTCGAGGGCTCGAGGGAGTTCCGCTCGTCGGGTCGCGTCGCCGGGGGGTTTAGGTAGCCCCTGCGCGCATCCATTTTCTGCCCCATGACCCAGCGAGGCCGTCGAAAGCCCGGCGCCTACCAGATCGCCCGGGGGTTGCGAGGGATCGCGACGCTCGGGGTCGTGCTCCTCCTCCTCTTCGTCGGCGCCTCGGCCTATTCGGCCGCCCAGATCCGGCCGGTCGGCCTCTCGAACGGGGGCATCGTTCCCCATCCCGCCTCGAACGACACCGTCGAGCTGCAGACGAACGTCTCGATCTCGAACCCGGGCTGGTTCGCGATCGATCGGCTCCTGATCGAGTCCTCGGTGTTCGCCCCGGGGGCGAACCATACCCTGTTGACCGCCGGGGGCTCTCCGGTGGTCCGCATCGCGAGCGGGAGCGTCGGGACGGTGCCGCTCCGCTACCTGCTCTCGCTGAGCGGCTCGGAGGGATTCGCCCTCCTCACCCACGACGCGACCCTCCCCTACCTGCTGTGGGTGAACGCGACCTATGCGACGCTCTTCGACGTGCGGCTCGAACTCGCCCAGAACCTCTCCTGGGGCGCGCCGTTCGCGGACCTGAACGCGTCGGTCTCCTCGGCGGCGCCGCAGAACAACGGCACCGCGCTCGTCACCCTCACCCTCTCCTTCGACGACCACGCCTCCTTCGGTCTCGCCGGCGCGATCGGGTTCGTAATCCTGGATCGGGCGGGCGCGGAGTGCGCCCAGGGGAGCCTCCCGATCTCGGTCGGTAGCCACGGCTCCTACCGGGGCGGCGCCAACGCCTACCTTCCGTTCGGATGCGATCCGCGCGGGGGGACGATCCAGTCGACCTTCCACGGCGGGGGATGGAACGTTCCATTGCCGACGGAGGCGATCCCATGAGACGATACCTTCCGCCCTCGCCGACGACCTACCGATTGCCGCCCCCCTCCCAGCGGATTTTCCGGGGGGCCCTGCTCGCCCTGCCGGCCGCGCTGTTCTACCTCGGGATCCCGTTCCTCGCCCTCGGGCTCTTCCAGCGGTTCGGGATCCCGTTCCCGTACGATCCCGGTCCGCTCGCCCTCGGGGGGATCGTGCTCACGTCGCTCACGGTCGGGAAGTACCTCGCGAAACCGACCCGAGCCTTCGGTCCGGTCGCGGCCCTGCACGCGACCGCCCTGATCGCCTACCTGATCGGCCTCGCGGCCCGATCGACCCTCTCCTTCTCGATCTCGGGAGCCAACGTGGGGATCGGGTTCTCGATGCTCCTCCTCTTCGCGACGGCGATCCCCCTCTTCTCGCTCGGCGCGGCGCTGGTGACGACCGCGGAGGACCTGGTGCGCCCGACCGAGCGCTACCCGTTCGATTTCCCGGCCGGTCCGCTCTAGCGGTCGCCTTAGGAGGGGACGGCCGACAGGATCTCGATCGGCGTGTTCGGCCGATCCCGCCGATCGCGCGCGACGCTGCCGATCTTCTCGACGACATCGGACCCCTTCACGACCTTGCCGAAGACGGCGTGCTTGCCGTCAAGCCATCCGGTCGCGGCGAGGGTGATGAAGAACTGGCTGCCGCCGGTGTTCGGCCCCGCATTCGCCATCGAGACGATCCCCGCCCCCTCATGGGTCAGGTCCGGATGGAACTCGTCGGGGATCGAGTAGCCGGGACCGCCGGTCCCGTCGCCCTTCGGGCAACCTCCTTGGATCATGAACCCGGGGATGACCCGGTGGAAGGTCGTGCCATTGTAGAACCCCTTGCGGACCAGGGTGAGGAAGTTCGCGGTGGTCTTCGGCGCCCGGTCCTCGAAGAGCTCGATGCGGATCTCCCCGAGGTTGGTCTTCAGCGTCACGTGGGTGTTCGCCATGTCCGGGCGACCCCAGCCGGCGCTTAAAGCGTTCCTTCAGGGTTGCTTTGGGATCCTACGCAACGATTCGACTCCGACCGAAGCGGGGCTCGAGAGCCGGGCGCCGGGGGAGGCTCGGACGCCTTCGGCCGATCGGGTCGTGCTACCGGAAGTGGCGGTTGACGACGATCAGGTAGACGAACAGGAGGATGAGGACGAGGCCCCCGAGGGAGAGGAGCGCCCCCCGCAGGAAGGCCGACGCGAGCAGGAGCAGGACGACGACGATCGAAAGGGCGAGCGCCCAGAGCTCGAGGCGCCAGAGCCCGACGGCGACCGCGAGCAGGACCACGGCGACCCCGACGAGAAGCGCTCCGCCCAGGAACGTCGTCCCGAACGCGGCCCCGGTGGAAGCCGCCCCGATCCCGACGGCGAGCAGGACGAGGACCCCGATGATGAGGAGGAAGGCGGCGAACACCCCGATCAGGATCGAGAGGATCGCGACCCCGAGCGGGACGTCTCGGTAGGGGACCGGCATGCGCACCCGGACTAACGTGGTCGTTCCCGGGCTTGAACCTTCCCGTGGCCGCGACGGCGACGTTCGCCCCCAGGTTTAAGCCGTCGACGACGAATCGTATGCCGGCCGGACCGGACGCGGCGCTCCGGCAGGCGACGATGAACCGCTCGATCGTGCTCGTTGGCGGGCTCTTCGTCGTGGGAGCGTTCGTTCTGTTCTCCTACCCGATCGCGACGACGGGCCACGAGACCTTGGGCCTCCCGATCGAGCTCGGCGTCTTC